>JAILFE010000317.1 GCA_024697725.1 Oscillospiraceae bacterium | reverse complement strand
TTTCCGCGCAGAGCCGCACGCATTCGTCAAAGCCGAAGAGCTTGTATTCACCGCTGCGGTAAAGCCCGGCGAGCTTCGTGCCTTCTATGACGGCTGTGGGATATATCCTCACCGTTGCGGGGGCGCATTCCGCGATCTTTTCCATGGTAAAAAGCTCGTCCTCGGGCGAGCTGCCGTAAAGACCGACCATCATCTGAAGTCCCAGCTCGAAACCATAGCTTTTTATCAGAGCGGCGCTTTTTATCGTATCCTCCGCGGTGTGTCCGCGTTCGTTGAGAGCAAGGACTCTGTAGCTCATGGACTGCGAACCGAGTTCTATCGCGGTGACGCCGTTTTTCTTGAGGATATCGAGTATCTCTTCATTTATGCAGTCGGGTCGCGTGGAAAGGCGTATGCCGTAAAATCCGTCCTTCCTTGCCGGAGAGAGGTAATTTTTCGCGGCTGCGAGCAGCGAGAGCATATATTCTCTCGGCACAGCGGTAAAGCTGCCGCCGAAAAATGCTATCTCGGTCACGCGGCGTTTTTCGGGGGACATATATTCATATGCGCCCTTTATGATATCCCCGGCTTCATCTGCCGTAGGTGCGTGTACTGTGCCGCTTATCGTCCTCTGGTCGCAGAAGGTGCATTTGTGCGGGCATCCGATATGCGGTATGAATATAGAGATGTTGTTATGCATGATATGCCCCGTGTATCAGTATTTATAGCCCATGAGTTCAAGGGCTTCCTTGGCTGCCATCTGTTCTGCCTGCTTCTTGCTGTGACCCTTGCCCCTGCCGATGACATTGGTATCCATCCTGACTTCCACCTCGAACAGGCGGTCGTGATCGGGACCGCTTTCGCCCGTGAGGACGTATTCCACCTTTTCCTCGGGGTTCTGCTGGATTATCTCCTGCAAAAACGTCTTGTAATCGCGCAGCGCCTTTGCGCTGCTGCGGTCGAGATCTTCGGGGATGAAGCCGAGCACGTATTTCCGTGCGGCTTCGACGCCGCCGTCGAGATATACGGCTGCTATCACAGCTTCAAATGCATCGGATACTATGGAAGGACGTGTCCTTCCGCCGGTGAGCTCCTCGCCGCGGCCGAGCAGTATATATTGTCCGAGATCTATCTTTTTGGAAAACTCGAACAGTGCGCTCTCGCATACAAGAGATGCGCGCAGTTTTGAGAGCTCGCCCTCGGGAAGGTGCTTGAAATGAGTGAACAGATATTTCGATACCACTATCGAAAGCACGCTGTCGCCGAGAAATTCAAGTCTCTCGTTCGATCTGCACACCCTTGTTTCGTTGGCATACGAGGAGTGCGCGAGAGCCTCGGTCAGCAGATCCTTATTCTTAAAGGTATAGCCGATCTTCTTTTCAAATTCTTCAAGGTCAGTTTTCATAACAGTCAGTCGTCCTTTTTATCCTTCAGAGCTTCGAGCGAACGTGATATTTCGCCGATGAAATCGCCGTCAACACAGAGTTTTGCCTGTCTTACGGCATTATAGAAGGCTTTTGCGTCGGAGCTGCCGTGTGCTTTTATGACAGGTCTTGAAATACCCATCATAACAGCGCCTCCGACCTCCTTATAATCGAATTTCTTCTTGAATGCTTTTATCTTCGGGAGTATCAGCATCGCGGCGAGCTTTGAGGATATCCCGGCCGAGAGCATACTTTTCAGCTCTCCCGAAAAGAACGAGCCCATGCCTTCATACAGTTTCAGCACGACATTACCGGTGAAGCCGTCGGATACAGCGACCTGACATACGCCTCCCGGTATATCCCTTGCTTCGAGATTGCCGTAAAAATCAAACGGAGCAGACTGCATGAGCTTGTATGTCTCGATATCGAGCTCACGTCCCTTGGTGTCCTCCGAGCCGACGTTTATCAGTCCGACCTTCGGAGACTTTATCTTCATGACGCGCTCCATATAGCAGCTGCCCATTATGCCGAACTGAACGAGCATCTCGGGGCGGCAGTCAACGTTTGCTCCCGCATCCATGAGCATCATATAGCCGTTTGCGGTGGGCAGGAGCGGAGCAAGTGCGGGGCGCTTTACTCCTTTGAGACGCTTTGCGATGAAGGTCGAGCCGACCACAAGCGCACCTGTGCTGCCCGCAGATACGAATGCATCGCCTTTTCCGTCGGCGAGAGCCTGTAGACCCACAGCCATCGAGCAATTCTTTTTGCTCTTTATGACCTCGGTCGGCTCCTCGTGTATGTCTATGACGGAATTTGTGTGTATTATCTCTATCCTGTCAAGGCTTATCTTGTTCTTTGCGGCTGCGGAGCGTATCTTCTTCTCGTTTCCCGTGAGGATGATATCCACACCGAGCTTTTCGACTGCAAGCGCAGCGCCCTTTATGACCTCGAGAGGGGCATTGTCCCCGCCGAATGCATCAATAATTATCTTCATATTGTTTTTTCCTTATCTGTCTGCTGTATATTCCGGATCATATTACTTCTTTCAGTATCAGGTATGCGCAGATCGTTATGGAGGATGCTTCAACAAAATCCTCATCTATCACATAGCTGCCGTTTTCGAGCATATGCTTGAGTTCGGATATGCGTTCAAAGCCCTTTACGGCTTCGGGTATATTCGGGATCACGAAATACGACTGCTGCATTATATGGCGCACCTCTGTGCGTATACCGCGCGGTACGTGCTCGGTCGTATCGGGCTGTTCGAATTCAAATTCCTCGATATCGGCGCTGCGTGCGCTTTCTATGTTTGCGGCTATATCGTCCGCCGCCTGATGACCGAATACGAGCGCTTCGAGCAGCGAATTCGACGCAAGGCGGTTATTGCCGTGAACACCGGTATGCGAGCATTCGCCGACCGCATAGAGCCCCTTGACAGCGGTCTCGCCGGAGGTGTTGACATTTATTCCGCCCATGAGATAATGATGGCAGGGATATATCGGTATACGATCTTTTGTCATATCTATGCCGTGCTCCATGAGCTTTTTGTAGATCATCGGGAAGCGCGAGCGTATGAAATCGGGATCCTTATGCGTGATATCGAGATAGAACGTGTTGCTTCCCGTCTTTTTGCTCTCGGTGATTATGGCGTGGGACACCACGTCACGCGGAGCGAGCTCGAGACGGTCGTCATAATCCTGCATGAAGCGTTCGCCGTTGCAGTTGAGAAGGTATGCGCCCTCTCCGCGCACAGACTCGGAGATGAGGAAGCATTCTCTTGTTTCATGATCGGCGAAGGCTGTCGGGTGGAACTGGATATAGGAAAGGTTCTTTATCTGTGCGCCGGCTTCATAGGCTATGGCTATCCCGTCGCCTGTGGCTATTGCGGAGTTAGTTGTATATTCATACACTCTGCCGATACCGCCAGTCGCCATTACGAAGAAGCGGCTGCGGTAGGTCTCGTGAGCGCCGTTATTGAGCAGATCAGCAGCAAAGCCGCCGTCGATCTTTTTCAGACGGCAGAGCTGGGTGTTTTCAAGTATCGTTATATTATTCTTTTTCTTTACGGCAGCCTGCAGCTTTGAGGTGACTTCAAGACCGGTGGAATCCTTGTGGTGGAATATGCGGCGTCTTGAATGTCCGCCCTCGAGAGTGCGGTTGAGATTGCCGTTCGCATCGCGGTCGAATTCGACGCCGAGAGAGAGTATCTTCTCGATCTCGCCCGCAGCCTTTGTGACAAGGAGATTTACCGAATCGGGGTTGTTCTTGAAGCCGCCGGCGATGAGGGTATCGTTGGTATGGAGCTGGATATTGTCGTCAACGGGCTTGTACACCGCTGCGACACCGCCCTGTGCAAGAGCACTGTTGCAGAGTATGAGCTCGCGCTTTGTTATGAGAAGTATATTGAGATCATCGGGAAGGTTCAGCGCTGTATACAGCCCGCCGACACCCGTGCCCGCGATAATGACGTCATATGGTGTTTTCATGATTTTCCTCCGTTTCAGAAGTCGGGACGATACGTTATATACTGCCTTCTGCCGCAAAACGTCTTTTGGACATTTTGCGATCGCGCGCAGCATAGTATACCCGATTACATTATAGCACAAAAATTCTATTGTTTCAAATACTTTTTTACTGATTTTTCACATTATTTACAGGTGTTATTCTATATAATTGTTAAAATACAGGGCAATAATTTGTTATATTTTTCACGATTCCGGCAATAAAATATCTGGTTTTCCTGCAGACCTTTCAAATGGCAGGTTTTTATGCTCAGATAATATAATTGCCGGAGCAGCAGAATATCCTTTGGACATTTTGAAACAGCACGCAGTATATTTGCGCCCGTGATGCGTAAAAAATACACATTGCTTTTTTGTGCGTTCTATAGTATAATAAAAATGTGTTTACCCGGAAGGGGAAAGTAATATCGGAAAGATAATATGGTGTTGAAATATGTTGAAATTGAAGAAAATAAGCTATAATTCCCCGGTGATACTGACATTTACGTTCATATCGCTCGCAGCGCTCATACTGAATACCCTGACAGGCGGAGTGACGAATGCGCTGCTCTTTTCGGTATACCGTGCACCGCTGACCGACCCGCTTTTCTATCCGAGACTTTTTCTGCACGTTCTCGGACATTCGGGACTTTCGCATTTTGTCGGCAATTTTACGATAATACTGCTCATAGGTCCCATGCTTGAGGAAAAATACGGGTGGAAGCTGCTGCTGATACTCATAGCGGTCACGGCGTTCATTACGGGGCTCGTGAATGTGCTGTTTTTTTCCACGGGACTGCTCGGTGCGAGCGGAGTGGCGTTCATGCTGATAATACTCAGCTCCTTTGCCAATTCCGATCAGGACACCATCCCGCTGACCTTTATACTTGTGGCACTCGTATACATAGGCGGCGAGATACTCAACGGGCTTTTCACAAGAGATGATATCGCGCAGTTCGCACACATCATCGGAGGTGTCTGCGGAGGCGCCGCAGGGCTTATCTACAGCGGTACGAATATGGGGAAAAAGAGAAGGTAACAGCCACTTGCCGGCTGAAAGAAGGATCTTTGATATATGAAAAAATGGATCATAGACAAGACAGACAGCGCCGCGGCACAAAAGCTTGCCGCAAAATGCGGGATATCGCCGCTCTCGGCGGAGATACTCGCGTCAAGAGGGATATGCGGAATTGAGGATGCCGCGATATTCTTCGGCGGCGGGGAGGGAACGGACGAGATGCAGCTCTACAGCCCGTTCGACCTCCCGGATATGCAGAAGGCAGCGGATGCTGTGAATGAGGCGGTCGATAACGGCGAAAGGATAATGATCTACGGCGATTACGACTGTGACGGCATACTTTCCACAGCTGCGCTGTATAATTATCTTGACAGCATCGGCGCGGATGTGGGATATTTCATCAACGACCGCGCCGACGGCTACGGTATGAACATAAAGAATGTGAAAAAGCTCGCCGATGAGGGGGCGGAGATGATAATCACCGTGGACAACGGGATATCTGCTGTCGAAGAGGCAAGATTCTGCGCCGAAAACGGGATAAAGCTCATCATAACCGATCATCACACGCCGCCGCCTGAGCTTCCGGAGGCGATCGCTCTTGTCGATCCGCATATAAGCTCGCCCGACAATACCACACGTTTCAGGGATATGTGCGGGTGCGGGGTCGTGCTGAAGCTGATCGCTGCTATGGAGGGCGGAGAGACTGCCGTTGCGGTCGAGATGATGTCCGATTTCGCGGCGCTTGCGACGATAGCCGATGTCATGCCGCTAACGGGCGAGAACCGCACGATAGTCAGACACGGTCTGCATTTTATGCAAAACACCGAGAACGAAGGGCTGAAGGCTCTCATAGAAGCTGTATCGGTCGGCCGGGACGGAAAGAGATACAATTTTGAATATGCCTCCCGCACACTTGCGTTCACCGTGGTGCCGAGGATAAACGCCTCGGGGCGCATGGGCTCGGCTATGGATGCGGCGGAGCTCTTCACGACCGATGATCCGCAGAGGGCAGCCGAGCTTGCTGCAAGGCTGTGCGAATGGAACGATGAGAGAAAATCGATAGAAAACGAAGTCCTTTCACAGATATATGAGGCAGAAGCCGCAGACCCGTCTCTTACGGCATCGGAAGTGATAATAGTTGACGGCAGCGGCTGGCACAAGGGCGTTGTCGGACTGGCGGCGGGAAAGCTCTGCGAAAAGACGGGAAAGCCCGTATTCGTGATCTCTGTCGATGAAAACGGCATAGGCACGGGCTCTGCAAGAGGACCGGAGAACTATTCGGTATACGAAGCGCTTTCCATGTGCTCGGATATACTCGATAAATTCGGCGGTCACAAGGGAGCAGGCGGCTTTACGATAAAAAAGGAGAACATACCCGAAATGAAGCGCAGGCTGATAAATGCCGCGCAGGGTATGATATTCTTCCCGACTCTGCACGCAGACTGCATAATGAAGCCCGAAATGCTCACCGTTGAAGCGATATCGCAGATGAGGAGCGAGCTCGAACCGTTCGGAGAAAAGAACCCCGAGCCCGAGTTCCTGATAGGTCCTGCGCGGATAACCCGTGTTTCTGCGATATCCGGCGGGAAATACACGAGCCTGTCCGTGGATATCGGCGGGAACATCATCAGCTTTCCGCTGTGGATGCAGTACAGCGGCTTTCCGTTCGCCGAGGGCGATATCGTCAATATAATGGCGTCGCCGACGGTCGAGGAATACAATAATAAGACAACGGTGCGGCTTAATGTACATGATATGCGCAGACAGGGAGTAAGTCAGGCGAAGCTCCTCAATGCCGAGAGCGCATACAGCAGCTTTCGCAGCGGGAAGGCTCCCGACGAGAGGATCATCCCGTCCATGCTCCCCGCGCACGAGGATTACGCCGCGCTCTACCGCGCGATCGGCAGCATGACGCCGGAGGAATACATATACAAGAGATTCTGCGGGGAGATAAATCCCTGCCGTATGCATATAATAATCGATGTGTTTGAAGAGACGGGGCTTATCGAGAGAAAGGGCGGCATACTCAGCCGTCTGCCTGCCGAAAAGGGGAGCAAGGTCGATTTTGCACAGACA
>JAILFE010000034.1 GCA_024697725.1 Oscillospiraceae bacterium | reverse complement strand
AGGCAGTTGATTTGAATGAGCATTTTGTGATATAATATAAAAACAGTTTAAAGCAATAAGCTTATCCTGATGCGTTGTTCCGTAGTTTCGATGCCGCTTGATACGGAGAGAAGAGAAACACTGTCGGAATACTGTTGTGATAATATACTGCCCTCTGCTGCAAAATGTCTTTCAGACAATTTGAAACAGCGCGTAGTATAAAATGGATTGATCGGAGGAAAAAGAAATGAAAAAGAAGCTATTTGCCGGCATTACAGCCGCTGCTTTGGCTATGTCGATAGTAGTAACACCCACAGGCGGTTTCCTTCCTATGTTCGGGAGCATTTCGTATGCGACGAGTGAAAATTCATCGGCACTTCTGTCCGGACCGAAGAATGTCAGATACTCTCTTACCGGAGATACAATAAAACTGAAATGGGATAAGGTGACCGGAGCGGACGGCTACAGAGTATATGTATATGATCCTGAAACCGGGATCTGTAACGGATACAAGACCGTTGCAACGGAAATATGTACATTCAGCGGTGCCGAAAACGGAAATACATACAAATTTGTCGTGGCTTCGCTTGTAAAGCAGGACGGAAAATACATAAGGCAGAATTCAAGCCGCAGCATTTCCGTACCGGTGGTGCTGAACAACTATTGGACAGCCGATTCCGAGGCTGCCGCATCCCTCAGAAGCTATGTATCGGCAGTGACCGATGAATCATCAAAACAGTATATCCCGGTAAAGGACAGGATAGCTGTGTTCGATCTTGACGGAACTCTTATGTGCGAGACCTATCCAAGATGCTTCGAGTATATGGTGTTTGCAGACTATGTGCTGAATAACGATAACTATACTCCGACAGACGAGATCAGGGCAGTTGCGCAGGAGATAATAGATACTGCGTGGGAGGAAAAGCCCTCCGGGATAAGCACACGCCAGGCGGCAGCAGGTGCTCTCGCGTACAGCGGTCTTACCGTTGAGGAGCTTCAGGATTATGTGGAGAATTTCAGATCATCCAAGGCAGAGGGCTTTTCAAACCTTACAAGGGGCGAAGCATGGTACAAGCCTATGCTTGAGGTCGTGGACTATTTAGAGGAGAATGAATTCACTATATATATCGTCACGGCTACCGAGAGAAATATCGTAAGAGCAATAATATCCGATGTGCTCGATATACCGCCGTCCCATGTAATAGGCACAGAATACGGCTATAAGGCTACGGGACAGGGCGAAACCGCCGATGGAGACTACACTTTTACTTCTTCGGACAAGGTGGTTTTTGACGGGACTTACTACGGCGAGAACGCAAAAATGTGCAAGGTGGACGCGATAGTCCGCGAGATAGGCCAGCAGCCCGTTCTTGCTTTCGGCAACAGCTCAGGAGATCAGGCTATGCTTGAATATACCATAACCGGAAACAAATACATCAGCGGCGCGTATATGGTAGTCGCGGACGATGAAAAGCGCGAATACGGCAGCGAGGAAAAGGGCGCGGCTACCAAGAAGACCTGCGCTGAGCACGGTTGGACGGTAATCTCGATGAGAGACGATTTTGCGACTATTTACGGCGACAATGTAAAACGCACACATTGAACTGTATTACATATCACAGGCTTTGCTGATTCTGAATACAAACTGAAAAGACAGGCCGCCTTAAATGTCGGGCTGTTTTACTTTTCAGTGAAAGATCAACGCTGTCTGTCCTGTTATGCCATTGCTATATTCAAATTATCACCAAAAGAATTAGTGCGTGCTCAATAACCGCCCGTAGGACGGTTATTGAGCAGACACGAATCAAACCGGCATAGCAAACAGCTTGCAGAAATTATCGGTATTCGGGAAAAGCCTCTCACGAAGCATAGCAACCATTGCTTCCGATCTTCCCGAGACATTATTTGAATCAATTCCGAGAGTTGTTGCCATACGCATAAGCGCGAATGCTCCGCACCTCTGCCCGAGAAATTCCAGCTTCTGCTTGTCTGTCGTGCCGTAGTATGTGGCCAAAGTTATTCCCCATATCTGTTTTGATAACTCGTAATCAAGTCCTATCACCCACTTCGTTACATTCGGGTCATTCATACCTGCAATATACATTACAAGAAATGTGCCGCCGATATCGAAAAGCGTGTTGCCGCGGCTTATATCCGCCATATCAATAAGCACCAGCTCACCGTCCGACTGCACCATAACATTGTTGGTGTGATAGTCTCCGTGTACCATTCCGCTTCCGTCGGGAACTGAATTTATCATCCTGACGAGCTGTTCGTTTTCCTCATCGGTAAAGTATTTTCTCGCCTTTTCAGCTCTTTCGAGATATATCTGCCTGATGTCACCGTAGAGCTTCGGATCGGCTTCCGTAGAGTTGAGAGTTTTGAGCAGAGTTCCGAACTTTACAGCGTATTCCTGAAGTCTTTCGGGGTGCTCCGTTACGAACCTGCTGACGGTAACAGCTCCCGCCATTTCAAATACGAGCCCGTAGCCTTCCTCTGTTTCGACTATGTCGTAAGCGATAGCGGACGGAACACCGTGTACGAACGCATTTTTAGCGTATTCACGTTCCTTTTCTATGAGCGAGAGAGAGCTGTTATCGTGGTATACCTTGATTATCGTTTCCTCGTCAAGACGATATACTTTACCATGACCGCCCTGGCCTATAACTTCGCAGCCCGCAAGTGACACCTTGCGCAGGGCCTTCTTCACATCGAACAGCTCCGTAAATCCGGTAGTATCGAAAATATCGTAAACATCGCGTGAAACGTTGAATACGGTTACCCGTTTATCCGTGGTCTTAGCCACCTTCATAAGAACGCGGAGTCCGGCACTGGATATGTATTCAAGCTTTTCTGCGTCAAATATCACCTGCTTTTCATTGTCCTGCCCGATCGCATCGAATATCTCTTTTTCGACCTGCGGAGCATTGTTCGTGTCTATCCTGCCGTCAAGATATACCGTAAGGATGTTGTTTTCAGTTGTTGTTTTCATGATAGATTTCTCCTGTAAAATCTGATTTGTTTTATTGTTCCGGGTTATTCTCAGTAATGCTTTTATTCTTTGATGATATGCGGAGCTGTATGATCGTATATGCTATAGAAAGCACATTGCCAATGATCGCACCGGCTGAAACGTCACTCAGATAATGCGCTCCGAGTATCATTCTTGTGAACATTATGATCAGACCGAACATAAAGCCTGTAAGAACCAGCATAAACTGATGTTTTCTTAATTTCGGAATTATCCATGATAAAGAAGGCAGAATATACATTGCCGACATACTTATGATACTGTGTCCACTGGGAAATGACAAAAACTCATCGCCGTTTATCCCATACTTCTCGGCATACTCTGCAGAACCATCAAATCGGATATACCACGGAACAAAACCGATACCCTCATATCCAAGCACTGCTGTACGGTACCTCGGACGGTTGAACGTATGTTTAAGCACCTACATAGCAGCGAAAGCGAGCAGCAGTATGACCAGAAGACCTAATACTCTCTGCACGAGCAGCTTATCATCCGATCTCTTTGCGGAATGATACCCCACAAAGAAAAACGGATACTCAAATATCACGGCAAGTACCGCGATCACCGCAATATTTCTGTTTAAAAACGGGAATATGTATCCGAAACTGTTCTTGTCCGCAAGGGCTCCTCCGCCGATAAATCCGACAAACAGAGCTATAAGTGTACATACGATACATAGCATCACTTTCGCAGGCTTACTGATCCCGGAATGGACCGAACGCTCGTAAAGAGTCCCGCAAAACAGTACCGGAACGGTAAAGAACGGGACAGTTCCCATTGATGTTATCACAGCCGCAGCTATATTATCCGGTGAGAATAAAGTCTTCGCTATATATTCATCAAGAAAAGTCCCAGTGAAAAACATTATTCCGAAAAACAGCATTATTGCGATATTAAACAATATCTGACTTAAATATTCCTTTTTTATTGTCATATCCTCGCCTCACATAAATAATTATGTTTCAACTCTTCTATCTCACCTTTGCCGATATTCAGCTCCTCACGCAGATACGCCTCAACACTTCCGTATTTTTCGTTAAGTGTATCTATCGCGTTCGTCATATAGCGTTTTACGACTGCTCCGCACATAAACAGCAGGGCTTCAAGCTTTTCCGGCGGCATCTGGTATGCTGAGAATTTACTGCGCACAGCTTCGATCTGTACGGCGTTGTATTCGTTTGTCAGCATATAGTCCTGTATGATAGTTTCACGGCTCGCGCCAAGAGCGGACAACAGCAGCATAGCCGCACAGCCCGTTCTGTCCTTGCCGTCGGTGCAGTGCCAGAGAACGGCGCCTTCATCAGATTCAAGCAGAACGCGGAAGAACTCGCGGTATGCACTTTTTCCTCTCTCCCCGAGAAGAAAACCGACATACATCTGCGGGTTCAGTGCTCCCGATTCATAGGACATTTCAAACAGCTTCATTCTGTCTCTTCCCGATTTTACATACTCGTCATACAGCTTGGGGTCGGTAACGGGGTAATCCTCCATTTCGATCACAGGCAGATGTATGTTCTTCACGCCCTCTATCTCCGGGTCGGGAGAGCTTTGCCGTTCATCGCTCATACGAAAGTCAACGACAGTCCTGACATGGTACTCCTCCCGCAGCTTTTTCAGTACATCCGGAGATGCTCCGGCAAGACTTCCGGTACGCAGCAGAATCCCTTTTTTTACGTACTTATCCCCGATGACATAACCGCCGGGCTCGCGGGCGTTTGAAATACCCACGAGGTCAAGTGAATGTTTCATTGTTTACCTCACATTATTCTGAATAATCCCTTTATAGTCTGCTCGTTCGGGATAACGACCCCGCGAAGCAGATTATTCATGATGATATCGGCATTTTTTACCGCTTCTTCATTACCGGAGCCCGGAACAAGCACGACATTCAAAGCGTACAGAAGCCCGAGTTTCTTGTAGTATTCTTCAAGCTGCTTACCGTCGGTAAAGCCGTTATACTTCATAAAGAAAAGATTTCCCGCTTTCATGATCATTTCGGACGGCATACCTACACTGCGTTCAATGATATCGGGCTTATTCTTTGGTGCTGATATAATATCGCGGAATATTGCCGTAAGATCGCACACAGACGGACCCATAGTAACCTCGGGCATATCTATCAGAACAAGTTCGCCGTCCTGTATCATGATGTTTCCGGGATGAAGATCGTTGTGTGTGATCGTATCTGTCTCGGGGATCGAATCTATGATACCGTGCAGCAGCGCTATTTCCTCCGGCGAACACCAGCGTGTGAGATTATCAGCTTTTCCGTGCATAACTGTCTGTATTGTTGTAAAGCTGTCCTTCGGCACATGAGTCGAATGTAGGGTTTTAGCAAGAGCCACATACTGATCGACATAATCGACGAACTTTTCAGGGTTGTCACGCATTGCGTGTCCGAGGGTATCGGAATGGAGCATTTCAAACACAATACCGAAACAATCATCGACACGAACCATATCGTAAGCAATAACGGAAGGAATACCATTAACCAATGCGGTCTTTGCGAAGGTTCGCTCACGCTCGATCGCCTCATGACCCATCCACGGCTTATAGACCTTTACGATCTTATCCTCGTCGAGACGGTAAACGGCTCCGTTTCCGCCCTCTCCGATCTTCTCGCAGCCCTCGACAGACACCTTGCGGAGTGCTTTTTTAATGTCGAACAGCTCTGTAAATCCGGTAGTATCAAAAATATCATAAACATCTCTTGAAACGTTTATCACAGGAAGCTGCTTATCTATGCTCTTGCGAAGCTTCATAAGTACGCGCAGTCCTGCACTGGATATGTATTCGAGATTTTCAGCGTCAATAACGATATCCGATGTTTTACCCACGATCGCGTCGAAGATCTCCTTTTCGACCTGCGGGGCGTTGTTGGTGTCTATCCTGCCTTCAAGATAAACAGTGATCTTACCTTCATTTTCAGTGATTTGCATAAAACTTCTCCTTTCAGATTTGGGTGTTGGTGTATTGTCAGTAGGTCAGACCATATCCGAACGAATAAACTATCTCGTCCGTGTAGCCTTCGCCCTCGATGTACGCGGGAAGATCAACGGGCAGCTTTCCCGTAGGTGAGCTTCCGCCGAACACGGTTATCAGTGCTGCGGGGTAATTCACACCGTAGGTCTGTGTCTCGCCGTTGTACTCCGTCGGCACCACAGGCATATCATTTCCGCAGTAAGCGCAGAGCAATGCGTCCGCATCATTGTATCTCACAGCGTCGTAGGGCATATGCATACTCAGGTGTACCACCTTAATGCCATTCTTATGTGCGAGGGCGGTCATTTCGTCAGTGAAAACAGCCTGCCATGCGCGTGTCTCGTCAGTTCTGTCCATATTTCCGGTCCGATAGGTCTCGGTAGCGATTATTACAGCCTTACAGCCCTTTATCATCTCCTCGTAGCCTGCGACATCGTCAGCAAGTCCCTTATAGTCGCCCGATTCGCTGTTCTCGGTGAAAGCATGACATTCCGCTGTTACACTTTCCGGAATGATACCATCGGCTTTGAGCCTGTCGAGAGCGAAGGTCATCGTGTTCTCCTCGCCATCGTAGGGATAGAAGTAAGCGACCTTTTCGTTTTCCTGCATTACAAGCGGGAGAGTGTTGTCTTCATTCTTCACAAGCGTTATCGCGCGCAGAGCGATTTCAAACTCCTTGTCGTGATGATCCTTCGAGCCGACTACTGTTTTCGCGGCTTCTACGGATGCGTCGGTATCAACAGCTTCCGAGCCGATAATGCCTTTTTCGAGCTTCAGTGTGATTATGCGTATAACGGAATCGTCTATCTCGCTTTCCGGGATACGCCCGTCATTCACAGCCGCGGCGAGCTTTCCTATATATTCTTCCTGCGCCGCTATATCGTCCGCACTCATGATCTGTATAGGTTCGAGGATAATATCGACATCTGCGTTTATTGCAAGCACCGCCGCGTCTATCGGCTCAAAATTCACCTTTATCGCATCCATTAACATAGCGTCGGTAGTAACAACTCCGTCATAACACATATCGCCGCGCAGGATCTCCTTTATCATCTTCTTCGAGAGAGTTGCGGGAAGGCTTATCTCCTCGCCGCTGTCAACGGACTTATATGTTTCGGTCTCGATCTGCGGGAACTGGATATGCGCAGTCATTATCATGTCGGCTTCATCCGCGACCGCCGCAAACGGCACAAGCTCCGTCTGTTTCAGCTCGTCATAGGACTTGTCTATCATCGGGAGCCCCGTATGGCTGTCCGTTCCTGTATCTCCATGACCGGGATAGTGCTTTGCCGTTGAGATCACGCCCTCGGACTCCAGCCCCTGAACATAAGCAAGAGCGAGCTTTGCCACAAGCTCCGGGTCAGATGAGAACGAACGTACATTTATTACCGGGTTCGAGGGGTTGTTGTTGACATCTGCGTCAGGCGCATAGTCTGTGTTTATCCCTACTGCCGCAAGTTCGCTGCCGATGATCGCGGCGTTGTCCCATGCCGACTGCGTATCTCCTGCCGCGCCAAGAGCCATATTTCCGCAGGTCATCGTTCCTGTCACAAGGCGGGTGATGCTGCCGCCCTCCTGATCGACGGAAATAAGCATGGGGATCCCCTGCTCACTTGCAAGCGCCGCATCCTGTACCGCCGCCGTCAGCCGCACGATCTGCCCGGTATCGGCACAGTTCTGCTTGAAGAGTATTATGCCGCCGAAGTCGTACTTCGAGAGAAAAGCCTTCTGCTGCTCATTCAGCTCCGTCACATCTGCAAAGGAATCCGGATCGTCCGGAGTGTCGCTCCATTGGCGCATGGACACGGTTATCATCTGCGCTATCTTTTGTTCGAGAGTCATTCCGGCGACAATTTCCTCCGCCTGATCCTTTACGCTCTTTTCCTGTACCGGTGCCTGCGTGACGGATTCTGTCGTTGACGCTTCCGTGGCTGCCGCGGCAGTCGTCGCTGCCGACGTTATTGTTTCTGCGGGGCTGTTGTTTCCGCAGCCCGACACGGCACAAAGTGCGACAAGCGTCGAAAGTATACATCCGAGTCTTCTTTTCATAATTCCCTCCATCTTATTAATTACTGTATTATCATCTCCGGCATACTGCATTGGTCGGATGATACGACAAATCCTGTATTATCAGAAAAAAGTCATAAGCAAAGCTATTTATAAGAATTATACCTTAATTTCTTTATAAAATCAAGTCTTAATGCTAGGATTCCTGTGGAAACAGCTGCAATGTCCCAATAAGATCGAGAGTCAGGAACCAGAATACTGCTATATATGGCATCTCGAATTTAAAATCTGCGTAATATACATTCCAGCCGTACATATCTACGCTATTAATCCCGAGTATTATTATAGATTATCGCCAAGATTCCCGCAGAAATACACTATTTCTGCCATAAACTATTAACAAAAAATTACAGTTATGCTATAATATCTATGATTATGCAATAAATTTGTAATCTTCGTGCTATAAAATCGGTGCTTTGGTTTGTTTTTTTGTAAAGCTTTTGTATATTTATTCAAAAAGGTGTTGACAAGTATCCCGAGAATAGGCGATATCCTTATGAGCGGCGCAAAGAAAATGCATATGTTTCATCTGCCTTTGTTGAGAGTTGACGGTTATAAGCCATCCTTTCTGTTTTTGCTGTTAAAGCGCATTTTCGATATCCTCTCTTCAGGGATAGCAATAATACTGACATCGCCTGTAATGCTCATTACCGCGATAGCGGGGGATATAACAGAACATTCGACATCGTGCGGAGAAAACCTGTCGAGGGTATGCGTTTTTATTTCGGCTCTTGCTGGTTCTGCCTGACAAGACGCACACTTGAATGGATCCTTGATCAACTTGAAATGCATCCGGAATACTATAGGTTTTTCAGAAACCGCAATTGTTCGGATGAATCTTTTTTTCAGACTCTTGTGATGAACTCTCCATATGTCGCTCTGCGTGAAGATTACCTTCACTATATCGTATGGAACAAAGGAAAAAACAATCCTGAAATACTGACGATGAAGGATTATCGGGATATGATAGGTTCGGACAAGCTGATGGCGAGGAAGTTTGACGAAAATACAGATAAAAGAATAATTGAGCAACTCATTCAGAAAGTGCGCGAAAGCAGGAAAACAGTCGACGGAAAGGAATAAGCAGTATGCCTAAAAGAATAATGGTACTGATGCTGCTGTCATGTCTGCGAATCGCAGACGGTGTTACGAGCTATGCAATGAATTATTTCAGAACAATAGATCATGATCTGATACAGATGGATTTTGCGGTATATGGAAGCATTGACAGCTGTATCTCGGAAGAGATATGCGGATATGATTCAAAAATATAAGAATTGCCGTCGGTCAGAAAAGATTTTCACGTTCATCTGAAAGAATGCAGACGGCTCCTTCGCAGCGGCAGGTATGATATCATTCACGATAATACCCTACTTATCACTTTTCCTATCATGTTTATGTCGAAAAGATACGTACCTGTCCGTATCCTGCACAGCCACAATTCAAAATTCGGTGAATCGAAAGCAAAAGCACTCAGAGATGCTTTGTGCTTTCCGCTGTTGAGAAGCACTGCCAATGAATTTGCCGCCTGTTCGGAGAAGGCAGCAAAAAAATACTTCGGGAACAACTGCTGTGAACTGATCCCCAAAATGATATCTTCGGATGAATTTGTTTTTGACCGCAGGAAAAGGGAGCGTCTGAGAAAAGCCAAAGGTATCGATGACAAGATCATAATAGCCACGGTCGGACGGATATGTTATCAGAAAAATCCATTTTTTGCTCTGGATGTTTTTGACAGATTGGCTGATCGGAACAGCAAGGTCGAGTACTGGTGGATAGGTTCGGGTATGTTTCTCATAGCTCCCATAGAACCTACGACGTTTTTCAGAAACGGTATGCCCTGTGACTATGCGGTTCTTGGAGCTCTTTTGCCAAGAGGTGTTTTCTGGCACATCACCGTAAATAATATGAGTCTTATCAATAAGAATTTCTCTAAAAATGCGTGTTTGAAACAGCACCCGGAAAAATGGTACTCTTTAAAGGATATCCGTTCCACCGCAAGGACGATCCTGCTCTCATTAGCTTATCCATGGGATATTTTTGTGGGGATAAAAGATTACCATATTGCTGTACCACATAGGAAGTCAGATTTCACCGCTGTGTGGGAACGCTTTTCGGAAAGGATGAATGAGACCGTGCATCACAGGTTCCGCAGCAGCGATGACATTTCTCACTGGCTGGTACGGTATTGGCGTATCGCAGAAGTAAATTTTTTCACCAAGTCTCAAAAATACGGCATTTATACAAGCATTGAGGACGAAAATTCTGTTTCAAGGATCACAGATATAATTTCAAGGCAAAAGAAAAAAGAAATATGCATCAATGATACATATCACGGAAATGAATTCGAAAAAGTTCGTGCAAGTATAACGGATGCTTTCAATGTAATACTGCCTGAACCCTCATCGTTTGAAAAATAGCATATGAAATATCGGAGCTATGCTGATGCACCATTGAAAGAATTCCTTTGAATATCCATACGGCGACATTCCGGACATACAGTCTCCGCGAACTGCTTTCATATTCATAACAGTTTTATCTTCTTTGAGCAATCGTGGGCAAAAAAAATCATTTATCAGATTCTTGAACGGTGCAAAATCATTATAGCCATCATTGCTCTCCACTTTATCATTGATTGCTAAGAAGCGAACGTTATTCTGCGGGAAAAATATTTCTGTATAATAGCCTGTCTGCAAATACTCTCTTCTGATACGCGATAAATCCTTTACGATAACTGCACTGGGTTTTCCGTCCTCTATGTCAGATATCATTCGTTTGAATGACGGACGCTCAAAGTTTGTTCCCGAATATCCGTCATCAACATAGTATTCCGAAAGGCAGACAGTGATCCTGAGGGCAAATCTGCTGTCATTTGCCTTACATATATATCATACCGCAATATGAAAGATATGTCATGACAGCAAGTTGCAGTCAGATCAGAGGATCTTGGGGAATTTTAAGATCAGAAAATCTGTGAAATATCTCTTTTTTCCTGAAGCGAAAAATACCGAGCCGAGTATTCACCATTGACAATATATTTTAAATACTGTAAAATAAACGTATGAATTTGAGAAGGTGATAAAATGACTCTGAATCAGTTGAAATACATCATAGAAACAGCAGAAACAGGCTCGGTCACATCCGCTGCACAGCGGTTATTCATCGCACAGCCGAGCCTTTCAAAAGCCATTGCGGAGCTTGAAAAGGAAATGGGTATAACGATATTCGCAAGAAGCAACCGCGGCGTTTATCTTACCGAAGACGGTACTAAATTCCTTTCCTATGCACGGCAGATCGTAGAACAGGCAGAGCTTCTTGAAAGCGAATACAAATCCGCGCCGCCGCCGAAAAGAGCATTTGCAGTATCGTCGCAGCATTATGCATTTGTTGTGAATGCTTTTGTAAATCTTGTGCGGGAATACGGCAGGGATAAATATGAATTTACTCTGCGCGAGCTGAAAACCGCAGAGATCATAGAAGATGTGCGCACTCACAGGAGCGATATCGGGATACTCTATCTCTGTGATTTCAACCGCGAGGTGATAACGCATATCATTCAGAATGAGGAGCTTTACTATGAAAAGCTGTTTACCGCAAAACCGCACGTTTTTGTAAGCAGAAATAATCCTCTTGCCGGCAGGAGACGTGTTTCTCTCGATGATCTGAAAGATTTTCCGCGCCTTACATACGATCAGGGCGTTAAAAATTCTTTCTATTTTGCGGAGGAACTTCATATTACAGAGTATTCTCCGAAAAATATAATAGTATCGGACAGGGCTACGCTTTTCAATCTGCTTATCGGTCTTGACGGATATACGATATCATCGGGCGTTCTGAGCAGCGATCTGAACGGCGAAAATATAATCTCGATACCGCTTGAAAGCAATGAAAAAATGGATATAGGATACATCATCTGTTCGGACAGACCAATGAACCGCATGACCGAAAGATATCTCGAACATCTACGAAGTTATATTGCCGATTATACTTCCTGATATAGCTTAAAGCTATGGCACTGTATTTCTTTTTGATATTACCACATTTCTGTAATGTATGATATAATATGAACATATAAATCAAAACATATAGGAGTGATAGGAATGTCAAAAGTATTTGCACCTTACAGGTATGATTTCGTCGGGAGTTTTCTGCGTCCCGAGAGTCTGAAAAAAGCAAAGGCTGACTTCAAAGCGGGGATAATCACACAGGAACAGCTCACCGCCGCCGAGGAAGAAGCTGTACGCGATGTTGTCGCAAAGCAGAAAAAGGCGGGATATCACATAATCACCGACGGAGAGTTCCGCCGTACCTTCTGGCACCTTGATTTTATGTGGGGATTCGAGTGTGTCGCTCATGAAGATACCGGAAGCGGTGTTCAGTTCAACGGAGAGCTTGCAAGGCTTGACGATGTTTATCTCACCGGAAAAATAATAGCTGGTGCTCACCCGTTCGTGGAACATTTCAGGTTCATAAAACAGTTTGAAGATGAAAACACCGCCGCAAAGCAAACGATACCCGCGCCTGCACAAACCTTCCAGCAGTTCGTGACACCTAAGAATATCGAAAGGACACGAAAATTCTATCCGACGGATGAAGAGCTTATAGAAGATATCGTAGCGGCATACCGCAAGGTAATAAAGGATCTTTATGATGCAGGCTGCCGCAATATCCAGTTCGATGACTGCACATGGGGCGTTCTCGTTGCAAACGGAAGCGTTGAACGTTACGGCAAGGGTGCCGACCTCGATGCGATAAAGAAAAAGCTTCTGAAAGTAAATAATCTTTCAATAGAGGGCAAGCCCGATGACCTTTTTATAAATACTCATATATGCCGCGGAAATTATCATTCCGCATATTTCAGCAGCGGTCCATATGACAGCGTTGCTGAGGAACTTTTCGGAGAAGAAAATGTTGATGCTTATTATCTCGAATATGATGATGAGCGTTCGGGAGGTTTTGAACCGCTGAAATATGTTTCCGGAGACAAAAAGGTCGTTCTCGGTCTTATCACGACAAAATCCCCGGTGCTTGAAGACAAGGAGGCAGTCATCACAAGGATACATGAAGCCGCAAAGTATATCCCTCTTGACAGGTTGTACCTCAGCCCCCAGTGCGGGTTTGCCTCCTGCGAGATCGGCAACAAACTCACAGAGGCAGAACAGTGGGCGAAGCTTGCTCTTGTGAAAGAAATTGCAGAGGAAGTATGGGGGGTATGAGTTTTCCTTAAAAATTCATTTCCTTGTAAAAGCATCCTCCGTGATCTGTTTTCAAATGAACAGACCGCGGAGGACTTTTTGATTATTTAGATCAGTGATGATATAAGCAATAGGTTAATTAATGTCTGCTCAAAAAGCCGAAAAGTACGTAATAGTGCAACTTCGGAGTGCTTTTCGGCTTTTTGAGTGCAAGATTTTTGAGCTGATAAGCCCAAAAATCTTGCACTATTGCTGACCGTAGGTCAGC
>JAILFE010000276.1 GCA_024697725.1 Oscillospiraceae bacterium | reverse complement strand
ACGGCAATGACCGATCCGCCGTCTGTGATGCGTATATCATCGGTGTACTTTTTCAGGAGCTCGCAGGCAGCAGAAACTACTCTGTCCTCTCTGCCGGAAACTCCGTCGGGAGCAGTGAGCAGAGCGGTCAGTTCTGCGGCTCTTTCTATATCCTTTTCATTTATATCCATAATACATCGTTCCTATATCAGATAAGTGAATTTACTATGCTCTTGAAATGACGTCCGCGCTCTTCAAAATTGGCATACATATCAAAGCTTGCGCTTGCGGGCGACAGTGTGACGATATCTCCGCCCATAGCATATTTTCTCGCCGTGAGCACAGCCTCTTCCATATTCCTCACGCGGAGTATGCGGCAGCTCCCCTCATCATAGCCGGGATATGCCCTGACAGATGCTTCTATCTTATCGGCTGTGTCACCCATGAGTATCAGCAATTTGACATGAGTATTTATCGGCTCTGCGATAGTATCGTAATCGAGGTTCTTATCCGAACCGCCCGCAATGACTATGAGCCGCTGACTGAATGCATTGAGTCCCGCTATGACACTGGCAGGGCTTGTGGCGATGCTGTCGTTGTAATACTTCACTCCGCCGAGCTTGCGGACAAATTCTATCCTGTGCTCGACACCGCCGAAGCTGCCCGCAGTTTCGGCAACGGCGCTCAGCGGCGCGTCCGAACATACCATTGCTGTAGCAGCAAGATAGTTTTCGACATTATGCATACCGGGTATCTTTATATCGTCCTTGTGGATGATGCGTTCAACACTGCTGCCGTCGGTATAGCAGAGCCAGCCGTTCCCGTCAAGGAAGGCACCTCTCTCCGGCACCGACACCGTGCTGAACATCCTCAGCTCTCCCCTGACATATCCGGCAAGGCGGCGCGTTTCCTCATTGTCGAGATTGAGTACCGTCCTTGAAAAAGCATTCTGGTGAGCTATAAGATTCTTCTTGGCTTCTATATATTCCGCCATATCCTTATGGACGTTGAGATGATCCGGATAAACATTCGTGATAAGCGCTACATCCGGCGATCTTCTCATGCTTATCAGCTGAAAGCTCGAAAGCTCGGCAACGCATATATCATCGGGCTTCATGTTCCATACCGACGGGAGAAGCGCCTTGCCGATATTGCCGCCCTTGTAGACGGTTTTTCCGATGCGGGTGAATATCTCGGAAACTATAGTTGTAGTAGTGGTCTTGCCCTCTGTTCCGGTGATACCGTATATCCTGCACGGACAAAGGTCAAAGAAGACCTCTGTTTCAGATGTGACCACGATCCCCATTTTGCGTGCCTTTTCCAGCTCGGGGCAGTTGAAGTACATTCCGGGTGTACGGAACACGACATCCGATCTGTATATCTCATCGAGATATTTTTCCCCGAGAGAGAATTTGCATCCCGATGCTGAGAGTTCATTATATAAAGGACCTATCCTGTCCGGAGTTTTTCTGTCACATACGGTGACATCGAGCCCTTTTTTCAGAAACAGCTTTATAAGTTCATTATGGCTGACGCCCATGCCTATAAATGCTATTTTCTTATTTGACATATTCTTAATAAACTGATCGGCCTTATTCATTAGTTGCTTTACTCCTTGACGTTACTGCCCGGGCGATCATCTAACGACAATATTTCGATCGACGGAGCAATAAGATGTATTTTTTTGAATGCTCATACATATTTTATTATATACCCTTTATATAAAATTTGCAACGTATTTTGTGCAATTTTAACATTTTAAACAACCTTATGCCGTATTCCCTATTTTTTTTAGGGCAAATATACTTTATAAAAGAAAAGGAGAGTTCCATATAATCAATACAAAAAGCAGCTGTCGGGATACCTTTATAAAGGACACTGTAAAGCTCACAGCGCTCTCCATGATACTTCGGGCTGCCGGGCTCGCCTTCAACGCATTGCTCGCAAGGCATACCGGAACAGCCGCTATAGGCGTTATGTCGCTGATATTTTCGCTTTTTGACTGTATCATGGTGCTTGCCGACGGCAATATATTTGTAAGCACGAGCAGATTTGTCTCGGAGGAAGCACAGTCTCACGGGAGCATATCTCACATAATGCGGCTGAGCTTCGGATTTTCTGCGGTGCTGTCGGGGTCATTCACAGTCCTGAGCTTCGCTTTTTCCGATATGCTCGCAGTAAAGGTGCTTTCATCACCGGAGCTCGGCACAGCCCTGCGCATACTCTCATTTTCGCTCATCCCGGCGGCTGTCGGCTCCTGTATAAAAGGTTATTTCCACGGGATAAGAAAAGTATCCGTACCTATGATCGGAGAAGCAGCTTCGTTCCTGTGCAAATGGCTGTGTATGGGGATAATGCTGTCCCTGCCCGTTAATATGAGCTTTTATTCGATAACTGCGGCATCGGTATTCACGGGAGAGGTATCGGGATTCTTATACTATACCGCAGAATACATAAAAAGCCTGCGCTGCCGCCCCGATGACGGGATACCTGTAATAAAGAGCCTTCCGGAATATATTAAGCTCAATCTCCCGATAGTTGCGGGAGGATATGTACAGATGATAATGTCAGCAGCAAATGAGACGATAGTGCCCGCAAAGCTGCTCGAATGCAGCTCTTCGGCGGATGAAGCGCTGAGCTGCTACGGGATGTTCGAGGCGATGATAATCCCCGCGATATTCTTCCCGGCTGTCGCCATGAGCAGTATGTCGCTGATAATCATACCCGAATCGGCAGCTGCGGTCAGGGCAGGCGGAAAACGCCCGTCAGAGCTCGTGCATGAGAGCTTTTCAAAGGCGTTCGGATATTCGCTGTTCGTCATGGGGCTGTTCCTGCTGTGCGGCGGGCGCCTCGGAAGACTTATATGCCCCGAAAGCACACTCGTCAGCCGTTCGATAACGATACTTGCGCCTGTGATACCTTTCATATATCTTGAATTTGTGCTTGAAGGACTTCTGAAAGGAATGGGTAAGCAGAGCTTCAGCACCCTGAACTCGCTCGCGGAATATATCATAAGGATAGCCTGTGTCGCAGTATTCGTGCCGCTCATCGGCTTCAACGGAGTTATTGTTTCATACTACGCAAGCAACTGTGTGAGCAATATCGCAAGGATAATAAAGGTATGCCGCTGCACGGACACTTTCTTCGATATATACGGTTTTATCATACTCCCGATGATAAGAGCGGCTGTCTGCTGTTCTGCGGGAGCGGCTGTCTGCTTTATGCTGTCGCACTTCAACGACCTGACTGTGCTTGCGGCACAGATCTCAGCAGCGGGGATAGTATATGTTCTATCCGGCAAAGAAAGACCCGCCGGGCAGCTGCTGCCTGACGGGGTATCACATCATTCTTCGATCTGATTTATCTTCTTGTATATCTCCTGCATCCTGCGGTCGGTCTCTGCGATAGTCTCGGCGCAGCTGTGGAGCTCTTCTGAAAGTTCCTCATTGACCGTTTTTCCTGTCTTGTAATGGAGCTCGTGCTCAAGGCTCGCCCAGAAATCCATCGCCATCGTGCGTATCTGTATCTCGACCGGCGCATAGTCCTTGCCTGTCGAAAGGAATACGGGGACATTGACTACGATATGCAGGCTGCGGTAGCCGTTCGGCTTGGGCTCCTTTATATAGTCCTTGGTCTTTATCAGCTCGATATCGTCATGCGAGGTCAGCAGCCCCGCAAGGGTATAGATATCGTCGATATACTGACATATCACCCTTACCCCCGCTATATCATAGAGATTTTCCCTTATCGTAGCGGCATTCAGCGGCAGTCCCTTCCTGCTCAGCTTTCCTATGATGCTCTCAGGGGATTTTATCCTGCTTTTGAGCGTGTGTATCGGATTGCGCTGATATTTCGCAGAAAATTCGTTATCGAGCGTCTGCAGCTTCGTGACTATCTCATCGGCTGCCGCCTGATACAGGCTCATAAGGTCGATGAACTGATTGTAATAATTTATGAATTCCGTGCTGTTAGGCACATAGTGCGGCAGCTCATCAAGGACTGCCAGATCGTACTGCTTTTCAACAAACATAGATCGGATGCTCCTCTTTTGTATTGTTCAGCGCTGAGCGGTCATTCATTCAACGACCTCTATCTCATTGTCGGCGAATTCATCGCTGACGATATCCATTTCAAACCAGAATGTACTTCCGACACCAAGCTCGGACTGCACTCCGAAGCCGAAGCCGTGTGCGATGAGTATCTGCTTGACGATAGAAAGACCAAGCCCTGTGCCGATAACATCGCGCCTTGTCTTCTCGGCGCGGTAATACCGGTCGAATATCAGCGGCATGAGTTCCTTTTCAATGCCGGGACCCGTGTCGGTTATGCAGATGCGCACCTTGTTTTTGCAGATCATCTGCATGATATATATCTCGCGGCTCTCTCCGCAGTAATTGACGGCATTGTTGATAAGATTATAGAGCACCTGTTCTATTTTTATCACATCCGCCTTTACAGTGACCGGAACGTCTGCCGAAAGATAGAATCTGTAGCCCTGCTGCTCGGAAAGCAGCTTGTATCTGAGCATGACCTCATCGAGCTTGTCCTTCAGAACGAATTCAGTTTTGTTGAGCTCAGCTGTGCCGTTTTCGAGCCTTGAAAGATCGAGTATATCATTCACGAGTGCCGCAAGACGATCGCTCTCATCTATTATTATCTGTATATGCTCCGCTCGTTTTGCGGGATTATCGCCCGAAAGATCACGTATCATCTCGGCATAGGCCTTGACCATTGTCAGCGGGGTGCGCAGATCGTGCGATATGTTTGACATGAGGTCGCGGCGCAGATTATCGACCTTGCTTATCTCGGATGATGCGTAGTTCAGGGTGTCAGCGAGAGTCTCCGCTTCGGTATAGCCCTTGCCGTCAAATTTCACGTTGTAATCGCCCTGTCCCATTTTCTCGGCTGATCTTGTGATCTTGACGATAGGAGTTGAGATCAGCTTTGAAAGGAAATACGCGATACCGATACCTGTGATGAATATCGCCACAGATGCCTGTATCATCTGCTCATTGACAAGATCCACCATCGAGCTCAGCGGTTCGAGCGAAGTATTTATGAAGATATATCCGTCAGGATCTTTCACAGAGCCGACAGTCATCGCCAGTATCAGCATCTTTGTGTTGAATCTGGGATTGTCGACCGAGGTGTAGTATACTCCGTTATCGGTATTCAGCACCGACTCACGCAGCATAGGCAGATTGACTATCGCCTGTACCCCGTGGATAAGGCAGTTATAGCCCATCATATCATATGAATATACCGTGCGGCAGTACCTGTCCTGAACTATGATGCACATTGTATTGTCATGTGCGATGGTATCAAGGCTTTCGGTAGTGAATTCGCTGCTGTTGATCTGCTGTTCGATATAATCCGCGGCTGCGAGTATCGCACGAGTCTTTGAAGCGCGGTAGTTCCACTGGAACGATAATACGAACGCTATCCATGTTATAACGATAATGCTGATAATGAATATCATAAAATAAAGCATTACCGTCATCCGCAGACTGTGCAGCTTATGCTTTTTCTTACGGCGCTGATGTCTGCCTTCTTTATCCGTTACCACGGGCTTTTCATCCGCATCAGCGGGAGAAAGCCTGTTTTTTTCGCCATGCAATGCGCAATATGCCCCTTTCAGCTGTCAAACTTATATCCCATACCGCGCAGCGTCACTATGAATTTGCGGTATTCTCCGAGAGAGTTGCGGAGCATTTTTATATGTGTATCGACAGTGCGGTCGTCGCCGTAGAAATCGTATCCCCACACCTCTTCGAGCAGCTTCTCGCGGGAGAGCGCGATCCCCTTGTTACGCACCAGATAAAACAGCAGATCGTATTCTTTCGGAGTGAGCGGGACGGGCTTTCCGTCAACGAGCACCTCACGCCCGGCGATATTGATCTCAAGTCCTTCAAAGACGAGCCTGTCCGTTTCGGTCTGAGCCGATGCACTGCGCTTCATGACAGCCCTTATCCTCGCCATGAGCTCCTTCGGTGAAAAGGGCTTGACCACATAATCATCAACGCCGATCTCAAAGCCGAAGAGCTTATCGTATTCCTCTCCCCTTGCGGAGAGCATAATCACAGGGATAGGCTTGGTCTTGCGTATCTCCTTGACGGCAGAATATCCGTCGAGCTTGGGCATCATGATATCCATTACGATACAGTCAAAATCCTGCTTGCGGCAGATCTCGACCGCTTCCATGCCGTCGCCCGCCTCAACAGCCTCAAAACCTTCAAATTCGGCATATTCACGCACCACATTGCGTATCATGGCCTCGTCATCAACTATAAGTATCCTTGTTTTTCCCATATATGTTCCTCCGTCGGTATTATTGCCGTGATCGGCTCGCAAAAGAGCCCTTTCGGCCTTAACAGCCGTATCGTTCCTTAATTTTTCAGAACTATTTTAACATATAATTGTGTACAGTGTGTGAAAATTAAAGGTTAATTTATCAATTTTCTTCGTGAATGATTGACAAAAGAATCAGTTCGGGTTATAATAAAAATGTAAGCACTGTAAACAAAATGTAAAAGGTAAAACGATTACGCAGATATCGGATGATACACAAAAATACATTTATACCTGCTAAAAACATACGGATCGTCGGAAAAAGGGAGGGATCTCCGCTTGAAAAAGAATAATAACGGAAATCCCGCCTCGCCTTATATCTATGTGATATCCTATCTTATGATATATGCTGCGACCGGACTTATCGCATTTGCGATATCAAAGGCAATGCCGCATCATTCCTCGAAGATACTTATGATATGGGTGTCAGCCGCTATAGCGTATATCCTGCTGACAGCCGCATTTGCGGCGGTTTGGTATTTTACAAGGCTGCGCAGAGCAAAGAAAAATGTCGAAAATACGATAGATATCATGAATTCGATGGCGATCGCATGGGATGACGGGCTTTCCTTCATAAGGGTCAACAAATCCTTCACCGATGTGCTCGGATATACATCTGCACAGCTTGAAGCCGATCCAGAGATACTCCGCAGGATACTCCCCAGGAATGCCTTTGAACAGAGTGCCTCTCTCAATTCTGCTGACAGCGAGGAGACCTTCGCAGTCTCTAAGGACGGCAGGCAGATATGCACTGTCTGGACGACCTCAAAGGCAAAAGAGATAACATATCATAACCGCACAGTCTCTCTCATGATCTCCATGGGTCCCGATCTCACCGAGATGATGGATATGAAGAACAAGCTGGTGCAGTATTCAAAAAAGCTCGCCGATGCCGAAAAGAAATTCACACTGTCAATGGAGCTTTCCGAAATAGGCTTCATACTTAAGGAATCGGGAGACGAAAAATTCTATATCTCGGAGGAAGTCCGGAATATATTCGGACTTAACAGCGATTACGTTACATATAACGAGCTCTGCTCGATAATATACCCGGGCGACAGATATATAATAGACCTGCTCGCCGAGGGCGTGCGCAGTGTCAGGGTCGGCAGCGATACTGCACATACTGCGGAATTCCGCGCAATGACAAAGGATAATAACTTCCATTGGTTCCGCTTCAGATACAGGCTGATCTCCGGCGGTGATCCCGGAGTTCACGGCATAGGCGGCGCTGTAATGGATATCACCGCCGAAAGAGCGAAGGATTCTCTTATCGAAAAAATGGCGTATATCGACGAGGTCACTCAGATATACAACCGCAGCAAATTCATGCTGATAGGTTCGGATATCTATTCCTGTGTTGTCGAAAGCGGAGTAAGCGGGATAGATTATTGGGTGATAGTCATAGATATCGACAATTTCCATATAGTCAACGACACCTGCGGCTATAAGGGCGGGAACAAGATCCTCGCAAGGATCGCAGAAGTGATAATCTCTGCACTTCCCGACGACGGTATCGCCGCAAGGATAGGCGGAGATGATTTTGCTGTCCTCGCCAGAGCCGATAACGACGAGGAACTCCCCGTAAAGCTCATAGAAAAGATACAGCACGATATATCGGAGATAAATCCCGATTCCTTTGAGGCACAGACCGTCACCTGCTCGGCAGGATACTGCCGCATAACTGACGGCGGCGATGATTTTGCACAGGTGCTCGACCGTGCCGAGTTCGCGCTCGGTCTTTCGGCATCCGCCAAGGGCAGCATAAACAGATACAGTATATACGTACATGACAGAGTGATCCGCAGCACCGAGATAGAAAAGGATCTGGCAAGAGCTATCGACGACAACGAGCTCGTACTCTACTATCAGCCAAAGATCGACCTTATCACCGGAAAGGTGATCGGCTCCGAGGCACTGATACGCTGGATAAAGGACGGCAGGATGATACCGCCCAACGATTTTATACCGGTCGCGGAATCTTCGATGCTTATAACAAAGATCAGCGATTATGTGCTCAGGGAAGCGTGCAGGCAGAACAAGGAATGGCAGGATAAAGGCCTTGATCCGGTCGTGGTGTCAATAAACCTCACGGCTATCGACTTCTATCATACCAATGTCACCGAAAAGATCAGAAAAACGCTTGAAGAGACCGGTCTTGAACCGAAATGGCTCGAAGTCGAGCTCACAGAGAGCCTTGCCCTTAAGGATATCGACAACGCCATAAAGCAGATGAATGATATACGAAATCTCGGCGTATCGCTTTCAATGGATGACTTCGGTACAGGCTATTCATCACTAAGCTATATACAGGTTCTCCCGATCGCGGTGCTGAAGCTCGACAGATCGTTCATCATGTACCTCGAAGAGGACGAGATATCACGTGAGATCGTCTCCGCTGTCATAAGGATAGCAAAGTCCAAGAAGATAGATACTATAGCAGAAGGCATAGAAACACCCGGACAAGCAGATATCCTCAGAGAATCGGGATGCGATCTTGCTCAGGGATACTACTTCGGCAAGCCTATGCCGGCTGACAAGTTCGAGAGCTTTCTCAGGGAGCACAAGGATGATCCCTCAAAAAAGCACACAGCAGGAAAACCCATCAAGATATCAGTATGATCCCACAGATGCGGATCTCCTTTGTGTAACGAACAAATCTTTACACAAAACTCTCGGGATTCAGACAGATAACACACGTTATATAATATAAAAGATCGAAAGGAATGGTTCAATATGGCAAAGCTTAGGATCGGCATACTTACGAGCGGAGGAGACTGCCCAGGACTCAATGCAGCTATCAGAGGCGCTGCAAGAGCGTGCTATGAAAAATTCGGCACCGATAAGGTACAGATAGTCGGTATCCAGAACGGATATTACGGTCTGATAAATAATATCGCACATGATATGGATCCCGATGATTTTTCCGGCATCCTGACACGCGGTGGAACTATTCTCGGAACAAAGCGTATGCAGTTCAAGATGATGTCCGTTATCGGCGAGGACAACGTTGACAAGGTCAAGGCGATGAAAAAGACCTATAAGGATCAGAAGCTCGACTGCCTGCTCACTCTCGGAGGCAACGGCACACACAAGACCGCGAACCTTCTTTCGAGCGAAGGGCTCAACGTTATCGGGCTTCCCAAGACGATAGATGACGATATCTACGGCACCGATGTAACATTCGGATTCCATACCGCCGTTGATACCGCAACAGATGTTATCGACAGGCTCCATACTACTGCCGCATCCCACAGCCGTCTGCTCATGGTGGAGATAATGGGCAACAAGGCCGGCTGGCTGACTCTCTATTCCGGTATCGCCGGCGGAGCGGATATAATAATCATACCCGAGATACCCTATGATACAAACAAGATAGTGCAGGCGCTCAATAAACGCGCAGCTATGGGCAGGACATTCTCTATAATCGCTGTCGCCGAAGGTGCCTATGATATCAACGAAGCCAAGATGAAGAAAAAGGAACGCGCAGAAAAGCGTGCGGCACAGGGATATACGACTGCTACCGCAAGGCTTGCCAAGGATGTTCAGGCGGCGACCGGCATCGAAACAAGAGTATGCACTCCCGGACATATGCTCAGAGGCGGCAGTCCTTCCGCGTATGACAGGATACTTGCAACAAAATTCGGAGTTCACGCCGCCGACCTTATCGAAAAGGAAAAATTCGGCTACAGCGTTGCGCTCATAAACAGCTCTATCGGAGAGAACAAGCTCTCGGATGTTGCCGGAAAAACAAAGTTCGTGTGCCCTGATGACCAGTACGTCTGTGCGGCAAGAGCTCTCGGCATATCCTTCGGAGATTGACGGAGCAGATCCGTTCCCCTGCATTTATCGGTAATTTTTCATAAAAAAACATCTGAAATATGTTAAAAATATTTTTATATTTTTCTGTAAAACATTTGACTTGTCGGAACAGATATGGTATAATACTATTGTAATAATTAACAAGGGATTTCGGGGATCCTGATAGAATCATCCCGGACGGAAAGAAAAACATGTTGCGGACAGACGGCTGCGACGGCATTGTCTGTACAGATACATGTTTTTTTCCCTTTTGACATTTACTAAAAACTGAGCCGTCGGGAAATGGGGAGTAGCTAATGAGCAATCAGACAAGTATCTACAATGAGAAGAAAATTGCGTATTATGAGTCCACATACAAAATAGGTATGTGGGGCAAGCCTCAGGAAGTCAACCTTACCGTTACGGCACAGCATATCTACGGCCTCGGCTATGTCATGGAGCAGAAAGGCACCCAGGAGGACGATCCTGTTTATACGAGATTTTCATGTTCTCTCGGCGAGATAACCAAGGTCTACATAAACGAAAACGTCAAGAACAGTCCTCTGTATATACAGTGTGACACGGATATCAAGGGCGTTATCGACAGAAAAAGGATAATAATACCCTGCCTGAAGAACGCCGCTATGATCGTTGATGAGCTCACCCGCGCAAAAGAGCAGTACGATGAAAAGATGCGCAAATCCAAGGAACGTGCAAAGGCACTCAAGCGCGAAGAGCTCGAATCGGAAAAGCGCAGGCTCGCCGAAGAGGCTGCCGAAAAAGCCGCTCTTGACAAGGAGACGGAAAACGAACGCAAAGCTATCGAAAACGAGCTGCCGGATATCCCCGATATCCATGATATCGGCATTTCAAAGAATGAGCCGCTGCCCGAGATCGAGACTGTTTCCTCAGTAAGAAAAGACAAGGCTGCAGATTCGACCGATGAGGAGAAGATGGAAAAATATGCCCGTCTCCGCAGAATGGCAGATCTTGACTTTGAACTGGAGATCACAAAGAAGTCCTCCTCAGCACAGGCATCTGCAAAGCCTGATCCCGCAGATGTGCTTGACAAACCTCTTGTCAAGGCAGAGCCCGATCCCGCTGATATTCTTGATAAGCCTCTTGTAAAGGCAGAAGCCGATCCCGCTGATGTCCTTGATAAGCCTCTTGTAAAGGCAGAAGCCGATATCAAAGACCTGCCCGACAAGCCCGCTGCCACGGAAAAGTCTGAAAAGCCTGCCAAAACGAAATTCTCTCTCAATGACCTTGTAAATCTCAACAATTCGATAGATGTCGATGTTCTTCCATATCTCGGCGCACCCGAGCACAAGGAATATTCCGATATCGCAGATATCATCACAGACCCGCTGCCGAAGCTTGCTCCCAGACCGTCAAGACTTCAGAAGACCGAGCTTTCCGAAGCGGCCGACACCGACAAGCTCATAACCGAGGAGGAGAAGCAGCCCGAAGAGGCGATCTCCGAGATCGAGAGCGTTACCGGACCTGAGGCTGCTGTTGAGGAAGCCGCTGACGAAGAAAAGGCCGAAGAAGCTGCCGCCGAGGAAGTCACCGAGGTATCTGTCACCGAAGAAGCAGCGGAAGAGACCGAAGAGGAGACTGCTGCCGAAGAAGCTGCAGATGAGACCGAAGAGGAAGCTGCTACCGGAGAAGCCGCAGAAGAGACCGAAGAGGAAACCGTCACCGAGGAAGCAGCAGAAGAACCCGAAGAAGCTGTCGCCGAAGAAGCCGCAGAAGAGACCGAAGAATCCGCTTTGGACGAGCAGCCGACAGCAGCAGAAACAGAGTATACAGAATACGACGAAGCTGCAGAGGATGCTTTCATAGAAAAGACGGCTGAACTCGTTGATGAGACAGAGCCCGAGACAGATGAAGATATTCCCGAGGTCGATATTTCCGAAACTCCGGAGATCAAGCCCGTGCATATCGATTTTTCATCCGATATCAAGCAGGATATGAGCCTTGAAGAATTCCAGAATGCCGTGCTGAAGCTCAAATCCATGCTCGACAGCGGCGTGATCTCCAAGGAAGAATTTGCAGCCGAAAAGAAAAAGCTCCTTTCCTGCCTCTACTGATGCATTGCAGCCGCTTCGGTATGCAGTCTGTCAGAATTTCAAGCTATTTCGGAGAATATAATGGGTATTGAGAACAACAAACCGGAGGACAACCTCGTCCTTCAGAACATGATACTCGGTATAGACGAAAAAAAACTCAAGGTATCACGCGAATTCCTTGAGAATATGACAAAGGTATATATCAGCAAAAGAATGAGAAAGGTAAATGATGCTGTAGCCAGCTTTGCTACGCTCATGGATCTGAGAAAGCTGCTGGCAAAATACGACTATGTCTACTACCTTATAGATGAGCTCGCAAAGCTCGAACCTGTCTATACCTTCATTCCGCCGGTCCCTACCGAATACAAAAAACAGCTTGAAGAAAAAAAGCCGGATTTTATCACTCAGCTTATCGTAAGGGAGTGGAAGATCCTAGGATACAACACCAAGACCTCCGCGAGCGAGGAGGAGATCAGAAGATTTTTTGATGATCTCAAGGCTCTCAGAGATCTGCTCCCCGTACAATGCGTTGAATTTGTCAATGAGCTCCACAGCAATGTCTATGGATACGGACTTGACGAGGTGCCTCCCGATAATGCTCAGGCGGACGGCGCAGACGATACGGGCAGTGTGATCGACGCGAATGCATAATATCATAAATATATAGCTGCCCAAAAAAGCCTTTACATAAAACTTTTTCGGGCAGCTTTTATAATAACTGATATATCAATCGGCAAGATATGCTCTTGCTCCGTGCGGCGGTATCACGGTATGAAGCATTGAAACATTGTCGGATATCTCTTTTGTCCACATTTCCATGAAAGAAGTCACCGGCGTTTCTATGCCGCATTCAATGAGAGGTATATCCACTTCGGCGGGTGTTTCTCCCGCATTGAAAACAGCGATATAGCTCCCGCCGCCGTTTCTGTACGCTCCCCTGTCGGCACGCCAGAGTATTATCTCATTTTCGCCGATCATCCTGCGGAACACCTGATGCGCCGAACGGGAATCTCTGTGCATTTCAAGGATATCGGAATTAGTCAGCAGTGAAAGTGTGAACTCATCGCATTTGGTAAGCTCACCGCCTATCATGAGCGGCGAACGCATGATGCTCCAGAGCGTCATCATCGTTTTTTGCTCATCCTCGGTGAATTTCGTGCGGTTTTCCGGGTCATAGTCCTGGAGTATCGCACCGACCGGGAGCATATCCGCATCCGGCCAGTGTCCTGCGCCCGAATGTGTACACCATGTCTCAGCACGGCGGAACATATCGTACAGAAGCTCCCACTTATCCCAGAAATCATCGGTGATGCGCCACATATTGGCATACTGCTTCAGATGCTCCGCCTTCTCGATCGGAGCGGGTCCCGGCGAAAGACTGAGCACCATATCTCTCCCGGATGAACGTGCGGCGCGGTTTATCATCTCGATCTCCGCTTCGGGATAATGATTTGCGATGTCGTCTATCTTCACGAGATCAACGCCCCATGACGCATAGAGTGAAAAAATGCTGTTATAGTACTCCTGCGCACCCTCGGCAGCGGTATCGACCCCGTACATATCGGTGTTCCAGTGGCATACGGAATCGCGGGCAGCTATCTGGCGCGCTGTCCTTTCGGTGCCGAGCAGCGGCGTATTTCTGTGAACAGCCTGACGCGCTATCCCACGCATGATATGAATACCGAATTTAAGTCCGAGCGAATGTACATATTCCGCCAGCACCGAAAATCCCTTTCCTCCTGATGACGAAGGGAAACGGTTCTCTGCGGGGATAAGACGGCTGTATCCATCCATGCAGAGCTCGGTGAACGGGTGGTAATCATGACTGTCGGCTGTCGGCTCGTACCACTGTATATCAACAACGATATACTCCCAGCCGTATTTTTTCAGATTTTCCGCCATATATGCGGCATTCCCGCGCACGATATCCTCTGTGACGGATGCTCCGTAGCAGTCCCAGCTGTTCCAGCCCATAGGCGATCTTTCAGCTATCATAGTTTCTGGACCTCCTTATATTTCATATTTCAACGACCGATGTCAATAAATAATTTATACCATATCCTCCCCTGCATTGTCAATACTTTTTCAAGGAATGAATTATTATGAAAATACATATGCTTGACAGCAATGAAAAATACCGTGCCGCAAAAATATCTATAACGGCGTTCCATGTGCGCTCGGATGAACCGGAAAAACAGCTCCGCCGTTGGATGTGCGGCGATACCGAGGACTGGGGCGCATTCACCGACGATGATGTGTTGATGGCGCGTGCAGTCAACAACAGCCTTTCCATGAAGCTGTACGGTTCCTGCGTGAAATGCGGCGGTGTCGGAGCTGTATCCACTCTGCCCGAATACCGCGGAAACGGTGCGGTCCGTGCGATCTTTGACAAGCTCCTTCCGCATTCATACGAAAACGGCGAGGTGATATCCGCGCTGTACCCATTCAGCCATTCGTTCTACCGCAGATTCGGCTATGAAACGGTATGCTTTGCAAATGAATACTCCTTCCCGCCCGATGTGCTCAGCAGTTACCGCTTTGAAGGCGAAGCGCATCAGTATTCCGAAGAGGAGCCGGCAGACGTATATTCCGGACTGTATGAAAGCTTCACAAACGGCTTCAATCTTGCATTATCCAGAACAGAAGAGATGCAGAAGGACCACATCGGCGGCAATGATATCAGAGACGGAAAATTCACCTACCTGCTTTCATACGGCAAAAGACCGGCTGCATATATCACTTTTGAAGACCGACAGGACAGCGGAAAAGCAGTTATCAGGGTGCGTGACTATGCATGGGACGGACGTGACGGTTTTCTTGCGATATTAGGCTTCCTGCCACGCTTTTCGTCGGATTACGGAGAGATACGGATAATGCTCCCCCGCGGCATAGAACTGCATTCGCTGCTTCAGAGCCCGAGAGCTTACGATGTGGTGTGCAGACCGAGATCCGGCTTCATGGTCAGAGCTGTGAACGTCGAGAAACTGCTCGGACTGCTGCCGGACAGAAATGGTATAGATATAGCTATAGCGGTCTCCGACGATCTTATACCGCAGAACAACGCAACATGGCACATTACGGAAAACAATGTAACGCGCACGGATAAGACTCCCGATGTGAAAATGAGCATACAGTCGCTGTCACAGATCGCTGTGGGCGCTGTCAGTCCCGAAGAGTCGATGCTGCGCCGCGATACAGAGATAATATCGGCAAAGGATATGTTCTGCCGTCTCTTCTCGCATAGAAAACTGTATATATCAGAGGATTTCTGAGCGGGAGCCGTAAGGCAATTGAAAATTTTTATTAGTTTAATTTTTAACAAACGATTATCAGGAATACATCCATTACAGCATTTTATCACCTTTCAGTGATATTTTCCGTTCCTTCCTCACGCAAAAAGCCTGCAAAAGGCGCAGATTTTGCATTTTTTGTGCAAAGTCCCGCGATTGTGACTGAAAAATCACAGAAACTCCGGTCTGTTTCTGTGTAAAATATGCATTTGGAAAAAATCATTTTACATATTTATCAAACGTATTACTTGACAAATCAAATGCCTTGTGATATAATATGCTTGTATTCTGTATGGAGTACTATAATTTGGATAAGTACTCAAAACCAAAGACGGTTTTGATCCGTGATATCACCAGACGGGATCTGCATTATGCGGATGCACTGCCTATGTGTTCATACAGCAGGCAATGCGTGTGCAAAGGGATGTACTTATATCCTGAAAAGTCAAAGGGGGTTTGACTATGCAGTGTGAAAACTGCCATGCGGAGATCGAAGACGGCAGTATCGTATGTCCAAAGTGCGGAACTCTGGGAACTCAGGAGATCCAGGGCTTTGAAAATACGCCGACTATCCAGAAAAGCCTGAGATCAATGTTTACCGAGCATCGGAAAAACGCTCTCGCTGACCGCGGCAGATTTATTGCTCTGTTGTATGACTATATTTCCGAATATGATAAAGAACTGAAGCTCCTTGTGAATATGTTCAATGCCGATGTTCTGAAGAATATGGTCACCGAAAGTAACCGCGAGATCGCAATAACGAAAGCCAAGCATCAGATGGTAAGCGAGGTCTTCCTGTCGGAAGGCGCGGCGGAATTCGTCCTTGTATGCTATACATATATGCTCGGATGGACGTATGAATCCCCTATGCGTGTGATCACCGACAAGGAAAAGGAAGAAAAGGAAAAGAAGGCTGCGGCAACAAGAAAGATAACTGCTCTTGATGTCGAAATGAATGCTTTCACGCCGATAGATGCTGCAAAATATCGTCTTCTCGGAAGAAATATCGTGGTCCCCGACGGAGTCACCAAGATCGATAACTTCTGCTTTGACGGTTTCGGCAATCTCAGAACGGTGATACTTCCGAATTCGCTCCTTGCTATAGGCAATTACGCATTTTCCGAATGCAAGCGATTAAGAGAGGTCAAGCTCCCATTCTCGCTGAGAATGATCGGGCAGGGCGCATTCACGCAGTGCAACAAGCTCGGATTCATAAAGCTCCCCGAAGGGATCCCCGAGATAGCGGACAGCACATTCTCTTTCTGCAGCAGTCTTGAGACTGTTGAGGTTCCGTCCACCGTCAGCAGTATCGGTGCGGAAGCGTTTCTGGGATGTGAAAGACTCAGGAAATTATTCCTGCCTGACAGTGTTAAATTTATAGACAACAATGCTTTTTCATATTGCTCGCAGCTCGTTATACGCTGCTATGAAAATTCATATGTCCATAAATACTGTCTCGCCACCGGACTCCCGGTAGAAACCGTGGAGAAGGGCAAGGATCTTAAAAATAACATCGCAGAGGAAGGATGAATCGAATGATAGAATTAAAGGTCGGACAGGATGTCGAGATGGAATACGGCGGCTCTGCCAAGGTCATCAGTGAGATAGGCCGAGGCGGACAGGGTATAGTTTATCTCGTCAAGTACAACGGAATGAAATGGGCCCTGAAATGGTACGATGTTGACAAGATCAAGAAGCCTAAGGATTTCCGCAGGAATATTCAGAACAATATACACGACGGTCCTCCGAGCGACAAGTTCCTTTGGCCGAAATACCTTACCAAGGAAAATGACGAAGGCACCTTCGGCTATCTCATGGAGCTCAAGCCGCCCAGCTTTGATTCATTCGTCGATATCCTCAACACATATAAGCTTGAGGTGGATCCGCTCACAGGCCATGCGGCAAAGCGTCCCGTAAGGTTCACCAATCTTTTTGCAATGGTGACGGCGGTAATAAATATCGTCAATGCGTTCCGTCAGCTCCACAGAGCAGGAAAAAGCTATCAGGACCTTAACGACGGCGGTTTCTTCATAAATGTCCAGACCGGAGCGGTGCTCGTCTGCGACTGCGATAATATCGCGCCCGACGGCAGCAACTTCGGTATCGGCGGCAAGCCCGGATATATGGCTCCGGAGATCGTAAGAGGGATCGCAAAGCCGAATGTTCAGACGGATAAATACTCCCTCGCAGTCGTGCTTTTCAAACTCCTCTTCAGAGGCGACCCGATGGAGGGCGAAAAGGTCGTTAAGGATGTATGCCTTACCGAATCCTCAGAACTCAAGCATTACGGTCAGAATGCGGTGTTCGTTTATGACCCGAATGACAGCTCCAACCGCCCTGTAAGAGGGATACATGATAATGTGATCAAATTCTGGAGGATATATCCCGAATACATAAGAGATGCGTTCATACGCTCCTTTACGACCGGGATAAGCGACCCCAACAAGCGTATTATCGAGAATGAATGGCAGCAGCTCTTTATCAGGCTCCGCTCCGAGATAATCATGTGCGGATGCGGAAGGACAAACTTCACATCAATGTATGAAAAGCCTGATGAAAAGACCTTTAAATGTCCGAGATGCGGAATGGAATTCACATCACTCGGATTCAGCAACAGGGATTACCGTATGCCGCTCTTTGTAGGCTGCCGTTTTTATGAATGTGAAATAACACCGGGCTCGGACGACTTCCAGTCTGTCGCGGGCGAGCTTGTCGAAAACAAGCTGAAGGCAGGTTATCTCGGCATCAAGAACTGCTCAACAAAAACGTGGAAGGTCAGGATGCCCGACGGAAATTATTATGATACACCGCCGGGAAAGGGATTTCCTATATGGAAAGAGCTTGAGATCGATTTCGGAGATGTTCAGGCAAAGATCTGATGCGGTTTTATATGCTGCATGGCGCTTTATGCAGCAAAGGCAGACCGGTGTAACATTGGCTGCACAGTCTTAATCAATAGTAAAACGGATTGGAGTATATGTTATGAGCGATGAGAATAAAAACCAGGCTTCGGTAGCCCCCGAGGCGGCAAACACTTCCGGGAACGCAGCAGAGCCGGAAACAGCTAAAGAGGATACGAGATCTGACAGTCTCCTCGATTTCGATGATGACGATCCCCTGAGCGCTACTGCTGTATCAAAGAAAACACTTGTTATTTTCTTCCTGATCGATACCTCCGGAAGCATGAAGGGCAAGAAAATGGGCGAGCTCAATACTGTAATGGAAGAGCTCATCCCCGAGATACGCCGTGTCGGCGAAGCGGATACGGATGTAAAGATTGCCGTGCTTACATTTTCCACCAATGTCAGATGGATGTATTCACAGCCTGTTTCGATCGAGAATTTTGAATGGGCGCGTCTTCGCGCTGACGGCGTAACGAGCATGGGCGAAGCATTCAAGGAGCTTGCTGCAAGAATGTCAAGAAACAGTTTCATGAGCTCCCCTTCCCTCTCGTTCGCACCCGTTATCTTCCTTATGACAGACGGATATCCCTCCGATGACTACAAGGAAGGTCTCGCAGCACTTCAGGCAAACAGCTGGTACAAGTTCGGACTTAAAGCCGCACTCGGTATCGGAAATGAAGCGAACGATGATATGCTTGCTGAATTCACAGAATCCAAGGATACTGTCGTACACGCATATTCCGGAAATCAGCTTGCAAACATGATCAAGATCGTTGCCGTTACTGCATCGCAGATCGGCAGTAAGAGTATGACTCTTTCCGATGAATCCAATCAGGAACTGAGCGAGGAGGATGTATACGCATCCAAGCAGAAGCAGCTCGGCAAACAGATACAGGAACTTGTCGGAAAATCTAACGACACAAACGACGTTCCTTTCGACACGGGTTGGTAAGTCTCCCCGGAGGTCTTATATACCCGGTCTGAGGTCTCCCGGTGATGCGTTCCGGTCTGTCGACGCATGATCCGAAGCGCATCCGAGAGTACAACAGCACAAAATCTATCGGCTTTATCCGGACGGTCATATTGCCGGGAGCATCAAGACAGACGCTAAGAAAGCCGGAAGGAGTAACATAAATGTTCAAGGGTTTTAGTCGATCAGTGATCGGAGCAAGTCATACCAAGTCAGGTATAGTATGCCAGGACAGCTCCTCACACAAGATCACGGATTATTACGCTGTCGCTGTCGTTGCGGACGGACATGGAAGCAAAAAGCACTTCAGAAGCAATATGGGTTCGCAGTTCGCTGTTGAAGCAGTCATTGAGACCATTGACAAGTTTTACGGCGATCCCGAGGAGTTTGAGGCCAACTTCCCCAAGAATCACAAAATGATCGTGAGGAATATCGAAAAGCAGGTAATTGCTCTCTGGAATAAAAAGGCTTCAGATCACCTCAAGGCAAATCCGGTGACAGATCAGGAAAAGAGCAGATTCACTCCCGAGGAATTTGAACAGATCTCCCCCGAATCCTACTACGGCTCTACACTTATTGCAGGTATCGCAGGCCGCAGCTTCACCTTCGGGATCCAGATCGGTGACGGCAGTTTTGTGGCTATTTTTGAAGACGGTATCGCAAAAATGCCGATGGAATACGATGAATCCGCCCCCGCAAATGTGACTGCCTCGATATGCAATGCAAATGCAGCATCTATGTTCAAGAGCTTTTATTCCGAAAAGCCCTTCATCTCAATGTTTGCATCGACAGACGGTCTTTATACATCATTCGGAAGCGAGCGCGATTTCCTTGATTATCATGTCATAATCACAAGCCAGCTTGCTTCGGATGCGGATGTATTCAAGGATGCTGTTATCAAGAATATTACCAAGAGATCGCACTTCGGCACAGAGGATGATATATCTCTCTCATGTGTATTTTCCGCAGAAAAGATAAGCGAAAGCGCTGCTCTGCTCACACAGAGAGTTGAAGAGAACAAAAAGACAGCAGCCGAAAAGAAAGCTGAATTGAAAAAGACCATGGAAAAACAGAGACAGTCCTTAATGGAATGATCCCCTTCTGTACATACGTATCAGAAGCAGTGTTCATAGCTTATTCTGCACATCCTGAAAGATGTCCGCACCGTTGAAATCTTAATAAGAAATGGGTGTTGTTATTATGGATATTGATGCTTTTTTCAAACAGGCCAAGCAGCTTGCGGATAAAGCTGCAGATCAGGATCCGGCAGTAAAGGATGATCCTGATGCCGCTTTCTGTCTGATACTAAATACCGAGGATCAGATATTCTCGGGTGTGACCGAGAAAAAAGCGGATAATAATGACAATGATTCCGTTCCTGCGGAGATCAATGCTGCTTCGGGTCTTATGATGACTTCTAACAGCAAAGCAAAGCAGATGATCGTTATTCGTTTCAGCGACAGCGGTATAGTTGCTCCTTGCAAAGAAGCTCTTGAACTGCTTTTGCGCGCTGATTCAACAAATGGAGAATGTGAGGTAGTAATGTCAATGGATAATTCGGTAAATGCAAATGAGATCCTCAACGGCACATCCGCCGGAAATACAGAGAATACAGCTGAAAAGTCATCCCTCGGCGCACCCGCTGAGTTTGTAGACGGTTTTGATGTAGATACAAGCAATCCGTTCTATGAAGCTCCGCAGGCGGCACCTGCTCCCGAGGTGCAGTCCTTTGCTGACAATGGCGGTAATAATGCGAACAATATGAATAACGGTCAGGGACCGCAGTATATGTTCAATCAGCCCGCTGATGCCCAGCAGCAGGGCGCAGCAGGCTTCAATCCCTATGCTTATCAGCAGAACCAGGGATATAACCAGAGATATCCGCAGCAGCAGGGTTATCCTCAGCAGGGCTTCCGTCCTCAGCAGGGTTTCCCGCAGCAGGGTTATCCCCAGCAAGGCTTCCAGCAGCAGGGTATGCAGCAGGGATTTGCTCAGCAGGGTATGCAGCAGCAGTTCCCCCAGCAGGGTATGCAGCAGCAGTTCCCTCAGCAGGGCGCACAGCAGTTCCCCCAGCAGGGTATGCAGCAGGGTTTCCCGCAGCAGGGCGCACAGCAGTTCCCTCAGCAGGGTATGCGTCAGCAGAATATGAACGATCCTATGGCTGCTAATCCTATGAACATCAATCCGAATGTTCCTTCGCATTATTTCAATGCCGCTCCTGCTCATTCGGTATACAGCAACATGAACTCCAGCGTATACCAGGGTTCTTCGATAATGTCATCAAAGAAATCGGGCAGCACATTCAAGGACAGGCTCAACAAGTTCATGGATACAGATGAGGATGAGCCCGATGTATCTGCAAATGCACAGGAACCCGAAATGACCAAGGAAGAGATGCTCAAGGCTGCTAAAGAAAAGAAAAAGCAGGCAAGACAGGGACTTTTCAATAAGAACTGATTATTTATGTCTGATCTTATGGTCTCCGGCATCTCAGAGGCAGATATGCTCCCGGTGCCGGAAACTGTATCATCCGCAAAAGACCGACGACTTGTTTCCGACGGACTGTTACGGATATTTACTCCGCTCTGATGCAGGATGTGCTGCTGTGCATTTTGCAACAAAATCGGGTATATAATGTTTCAAATTTCTTGTTGCAATTTTAATAAATATGTGTTATAATTGTAATCAGGAAATAAAGATTCTGATCGGTGAACGTTATTCATTTTATTAATGCCGATCGGTTGTTAGAGGGAGATTATTTATGGCTTATTCGCTTAACAGTATTGATGAAGCCGTTGACGGAAAATTTCTTATAACAAAGAATGTTAGTAATCAGGCACAGGCGGGAACACTTGTTCATATAATGGATTCAAGTCAATCGTCAAGCGGAGTATCCGTCAACTATCGTGTTACAAACACCGGACAGAATTTCACAATCAAGTTCGGTTCACTCAAGGATTTCTGCAAGTGGGCAACACCTGATACATTTATCGCACGCTATTATGAGAGCTTCACAAAGAGTGAGATACTCAACTACATAAAGGTCAATGAAAGGACATTCCTTACATTTGCTGTTCCGATAATCGCTGTTGCTCTTGTGATCATATGGGTGCTTTGTCTGCTCATATTCAAGGATCATACCGTTCTTAAGATAATTCTCGGTATCATACTTTCACTTGTGGCTGCAGGCGCTGTGACGATATTCTACAAGCGTCAGAAAACTCAGGTAAAGTTAAAGCTTTATAAGAAGGTAAGTTCAAACTGGGCGTGCGGCGGTATCGCATTCAAATAATAACTGTTGTATAATGAGATTTTACTCCTGCTGTATTAAAACACAGCAGGAGTTTTTTTATCCCCCGCTATCGGTAAAAATGACTTGAAATCGCTGCACAGCGCTTTTTCGTTCTGTTCGTTTCTTTGAACAGACACAAATAATATAATTAAAATAATAATTTTTTTGTGAAATCTGTTGAAATCGGATTATTATTATGCTATAATATATAAAGGATAATCTCTGTTTCTATATATCTATACATCTCATCAGCAAGGGAGGTCGGTCATAAAATGGAAGAATTTATCCCGATCAGAGAATATGCAGAAATGACCATAGCGCCTGCGTGTGAGATTATAGTTCTTGTGATCTGCATCACTTTTTATCTTCTGCTTGATAAGAGCTATATTTCAAAAACTGAAAGCTTCAGATATATAAAAATGACATTTGTCATCCTGTACATCTCATCAACTACACGACTTGTGATGTATATGCTCATTGCCTCTTCAATTGAGTATCATTTTTTAATATACATCCTGCGTTCTGCATACTATATCGGTATATCATTCTGTTCGCTGCTGTATGCAGTCTATCTGAAGGGGCCGCTCAGACTGAAGCAAACATTCAAATTCAAGTTTGAACACGTCGGCTATATAGCTCTTGCGCTCACGATACTGATAGATATTGTCCTTTCAATAACAAAGGCAGGATTCTATATCACAGAAAATAATATGGCTCACAACACACGCAGGAACACATACATCATATTCTGCTGCATAATATTCCTCGGAATTAATTTCAATATTTTCCGTTCAAAGAGCAGGATACCCGAAAAATCATCATTCTGTCTTATGATAACGGGCTTATTGCCGCTGGTCATGATATTCCTGCAGAATTTCTGGAAGAATCAGTTTTTCATGTCATTTTCGATAATCATCCCGGCGTTTGCACTCATACTCATGTTTCACACAGGCTCATACGATCTCCAGACAAATTCCGTTGCTGTAAATGTGTTCTACAATCAGCTTCAGAACGCACTTGACAAGAACAAGACCTGCTTTATCTTCTGCGGGTATATCCGCAGCCTTTCAAACTATATGACTGTTTCACAGGAATTCAGGGACAGCTATCAGAATTTCTTCGTGGAAACAGTACGCGACGGTATGATTAGTCTGCTTGATTCCGAGCACATTGCGATCGCTTATATCAAGAAGAATAAAGAGCTGAATTCCGAAGCCGCCTACGCGCTGCAGAATTTCCATAAGAATTTTGACAGTATCAATATGGAATACAAACTCATATCTCTTGAGACCGATCCGCTTGTCCGGGATGCCAAAAGCTACGGTGATATACTCAAGATCGCCGAAAGCAAGATAGTTGACGGTCAGACATACCGCGTTACCAAAGAGGACTACGAAAAATATACCAAGAGAAAATACATATACGAACAGCTCAGTGATATCTACAACAAGAGCGATCTTGACGATCCCCGTGTGCTTGTGTACTGCCAGCCTGTCAGAAATGTCAAGACCAACAGCTACGACACTGCCGAATCACTGATGAGACTCAGGCTCGAAAAGTACGGCATGATCTTCCCCGATGAATTTATCCCTATGGCGGAGGAAACCGGATTTATCCATGTGCTTACAATGATACTGCTGAACAAGGTCTGCGAGAGCATATCCGTGATGGTAAAGGAAGGCTACAACATCTCCCGGATATCTATCAATCTCTCTGTCCACGATATCGAAAAAGAAGCTCTATGCATGGAGATAACACAGATAATCGAGAATAATTTCCTTGAAGCAAGCAAGATCGCGGTCGAGATCACTGAGTCAAAGCTGATAAAGAATATGGATCTTATCAAGTCGAAGATACTCTATTTCCACGAGATCGGGATTCAGCTCTATCTCGATGACTTCGGGACAGGCTATTCCAATTTTGAAAGAATAATGGAGCTGCCGTTCGATATCATAAAATTTGACCGTTCTCTTGTTATTGAAGCATCCAAGACCGAGAACAACCGCTTTATGGTCAAATCCTTTGCGGAAATGTTCCACCGCCTGAATTATGCTCTGCTGTATGAGGGCATCGAGGATGAAGTCGATGAGATGAACTGCATATCCATGAATGCGGCATATCTTCAGGGCTACAAATATTCAAAGCCCATTCCCATTGATGAATTGAAACGCTTTCTTACAAAGATCTGACTTAAAAAAATATCGGTTCGCATGGCGGATATGCGAACCGATGTTTTTTTATGTGTCAAATGGATTTGTTTATGTCAATCGGATTTTTTGATCTTTCTCACTATCCAGATAACAAGGCAAGCACCGGCTACCGAAAGGACATAGTTCAAGATCGAACTGCCGTTCCCGGCACCGAGAAGCTTTCCTATAATTCCTCCGACAAAGCTTCCGGCAATACCAAGTGCTGCATTTACCCAGAAGCCGTTTTCACTTTTCATGATCTTTCCGGCAATAAAACCTATCAATGCACCGATCAGAACAGCTATTATCAATGATATTATCACAACAGATTCCTCCCAATAATATGATTCCGCCTTAATGTATATACATTATTCCCGATGTCCGGAAATTATTCGCATTTATTTCAGTTCAACGATCGTGACGCCGTTCTCCCCTTCTCCGTAAACACCGCTTCTGAACGATTTTACGGAAGGATGCTCTCTGAGATGCCGCTGTATACCGTTTCTCAGCAGACCTGTCCCCTTGCCGTGGATTATCGTTACCAGTCCCGCATTTGTCATTACAGCATTGTCAATAAATGCATCGACTTCGAGTATACCCTCATCTACAGCCTTTCCGCGTATATCGAGCTCGAACTGCGGGCGGCGCTCCATTTTTCCTCTAACGCCCTTTGCTGTTACCTTTCCCGCTGTTTTCCGCTGAGTATTGCCGCTGTCCTTGGTATCAACAAGGCGGAGATTGTTGATATTTGTCTTCATGCGGATATTCCCCGCCTGAACATAAACTTCTCCGTTCCTGTCCGGTGCTCCGAAAACGACACCGCGCTTGTTGATGTCGAATATAAGCACATTGTCGCCGTTCCTGAGCGCACGCGGCAGCTTATAGCCGTCATTATCCTTTTTCACGACAGGATTGGCTGTCTTGTACATACTGTCAAGCACAGATCTGCTGCGTGATTTCGCGCTTATCGCCGCAGATTCAAAGTTTGCCCTGTTCTTCTGTTTCCTTATCTCGGCAAGTTCATCGAGCAGCTCATCCGATCTCAGACGGCAGTCCTCAACGATACGCATTGCCTGTGTACGGGCGTTGTCAAGCTCTGCCTCTTTCCTGTCTTCAAGAGCCTTTTTGTCTGATTCGAGCTGTGTTTTTATGCGTTCCTGTTCTTCATTCAGACGGCGCGTTTCTTCATTAAGCTTCTCATATTCGAGTCTTGAACTTTCAAGACGGCCTATTACCTCGTCAAAGCGTTTATTTTCATCGGAAACGAGTGCTTTGGCATTATCTATTATATTCGCGGGGAGCCCGAGCTTTGCGGATATCGAAAAGGCATTCGACTGTCCCGGCGAACCGATAATGAGCCTGTATGTCGGGCGAAGTGTCGCCATATCAAACTCACAGGAGCCGTTTTCAACCCCGTCAGTGCTTATCGCATACAGTTTCAGCTCCTGATAGTGAGTCGTGACCATGATGCGCGATCCGCGCTCACGCATAGCGTTGATTATCGCAACAGCGAGCGCCGCGCCCTCTACAGGGTCAGTGCCCGAGCCCAGCTCATCGAGCAGCACGAGCGAATGTGTATCGGCTTTTCCGACGATATCGGCAACATTTCCCATATGTGAAGAAAAAGTAGAGAGATCGTTCTCGATGCTCTGCATATCTCCGATATCAACGAGTATGTTCTTGAATACCGATACCCGGCTCCCGTCCGATGCGGGTATCATAAGCCCGCACATTACCATTGCCGTGAGCAGACCGACCGTTTTCAGAAGCACGGTCTTGCCTCCGGTATTCGGACCTGTAACGATAAGTGTGTCATATGCTCCTCCGAGCTCGATATCAACGGGGACTACCCTTCCCGAGTCTATCAGCGGATGCCGAGCACGTATAAGACTGACAAATCCGTCGTCAGATATATGCGGCTCACAGGCATTCATGCTTATGGCAAGCTCCGATTTTGCAAAATAGAGGTTTATCTCGGCGCAGGTCTCGAAATCCCTTGCTATAGCTTCGGCACAGCTCCCGCATTCCGACGAAAGCTCGGCGATGATGCGGTCTATCTCCTCCTGCTCGCGGTCTTTGAGTATGCGTATGTCATTGTTTGCCTCGACAACAGCGGCAGGCTCGATAAAGAGCGTCGAACCGCTGGCGGACGATGCATGGACGATACCCTGAACATTACTCTTGTATTCGGCTCTGACAGGGAGTACATATCGCCCGTCGCGTATGGTCACGATATTTTCCTGAAGCGACTTCTGCACCTCTGAGGAACGTATCATCTTGTCAAGGCTCTCTCTTATACGCAGTCCCGCACGAACGATCTTCCTGCGTATCTCCCCGAGCTCGGGGCTTGCAGTATCTGCGATCTCGTCCTCCGAGATCACAGATTCGACGATGCGCTTTTCAAGGCGCTTGTTCGGCGTCAGCGCGGAAAACAGATAATACAGCGGTGAATTTTCCTTCTGCGTGTTGTCATCATCGCCTGCAAAGGAGGTCGCGAACCATTCATCGAGTTCCCTTATCTGTCTTAAAAGTTTTGCGATATCGAGCAGCTCCCGTAGTGACAGCGAAGCACCGGAGCTTGCTTTATCGAGAGTTTTTCTCACATCGCTGAAATTGTAGAACGGAGGCGTGCCGTTTTTGACCGACAGATCAAATGCCTCCGCAGTTTTTTTCATTTCCCTGCGGACTATATCTATGTCCGTTTCGGGCGCGATACCGGAGATAAGCTCTTTTGTGCGTACATTTGACGCTTTTTCCGAGAGCATACCGAGTATCTTGTATAATTCAAGTGTATTGCAGTATTTATCCATATCAGAAGAAGACTTCCTCCAAAAGTCATATAGTTGCTTTATTATTCAAGCATTGATCTGTAAAAATCAAGTGTGCCGAAGCCCTGCTCATGATGAAGCACCCCGAGCAGATACCGCTCGGAGATAATACTCAGCTCGGACAGAGACTTGCCCTTCAGATCAAAATAAAATATCTTTTTAAATTCAGACAGGCAGATATACCTTATCGTATGCAGTACTACCGGCGAAACGCGGATATGATCCGAACCGCAGCAGGATATATGATCTCCGCAGTAGAGCCTGCCCTCATCAAATGCGAAATACATCTCCTCCGCCTCATACGCATAGCATTCGTCACAGCCCATGAGCCGCGGCATATGCCCCGTGCAGCAGGCAAATCTGAATTCAAATACCGATTTCAGAAGCTCACAGCTCCTTGTCCCTTCGGAAAGAAAGCTGAGAGAATTGAGCAGCAGCTGCATAGTTTCGCTCGACGGCTGCCCCGCCATGACCGCATATTTCACCACATCGGCAAGATATGAGGCAAGAGCCAGTCTTTTCAGATCGGAGCGCAGATCATAGAAAACGCATATAGTCTCGCTGCTTTCAAGATAATATCTGTCCCCGGACTCATTCAGACAGAAACGGGCATAAGCAAAAAGCTGCGCTGCCGAGCTGTTCTTTCCGTTCAGCTTGCGCACGCCTCTTGCATATATGCTTATCACTCCGAGATCCTCTGTGATTATCTTCAGGATCCTGTCGTTTTCGCCTGTGTCCTTAAGTGACACAACGATACCGCGAACAGTTACGAGCATATTCTCCGTCAGTCCTTTTCCGAAAGTCCGAAGCTGCGGATAAGCGATTCCTTGTTGCGCCAGTCCTCCTTGACCTTTACCCAGAGCTTGAGATTCACTCTTATCTCAAAGAATTCTTCAAGATCGGCTCTGGCAGCGCTGCCTATCTTTTTGAGCATAGCTCCGCCCTTGCCTATCACCATTCCCTTGTGGGATTCTCTTTCGCAATAGATAACGGCGTCTATATTAAGTATATCCTCGCCCTTTCCGGAAACGCTCTCGCTCATTTTCTCCACAGTGACCGCAATGCCGTGAGGTATCTCGTCATACATGGCATTGAACAGTCTCCCGCGTATCATCTCGGCAGCAAGTATCTCCTCGGGCTGATCGGTGAATTTGTCATCCGGGTAATAATGCGGACCTTCCTTTGCAAACCGTGCTGTTTCGGCAAGCACATCGCCGATCCCCTCTCTTTTCAGAACACTGATCGGGAGCACAGCCGCAAAATCATACAGAGAAGAATACTTCTCTGCCGCTGCGGTCTTCTTTTCATCATCCGTGATAAGGTCGGTCTTGTTGAGCAGCAGTATGACCGGTATACCCTCCGACCTTAAGGCATTTATCAGCTTTTCCTCAAACTCCCCCGGCTCAGCGGTGATATCCGCCACGAGCAGAGCGGCGTCCGTACCGGGTATTGAATCCCTGACTGCGTTGTTCATGTGCGTGGCAAGCTTGTTGCGCACCTTCTGTATACCAGGAGTATCAATAAATACATACTGGATATCGCCCTCGGTAAGTATACCGGTTATTTTTGTACGTGTAGTCTGCGGCTTGCCGCTCACTATTGCGATCCTTTCTCCGACAAGCGCGTTTATGAGCGATGATTTTCCCACATTGGCTCTGCCGGCGATAGCCGCAAACACTGTTCTTGATGACATATATTCTCACTTTCCGTAATAATCAAATTTTATCATATTTTCTTTTTTGTCTTGTATGCAAATACGAACCATACCGAAAATATCAAATACCCCGCCGCAGCCGCGATAAGCAATGGATATCTGATAAAACAAAGACAAGCGGCATATATCCTGCCGCTGACAAAAAACATAAATATCCCGGCTGCAGCCGCACCAACAGCAGTTATCAGGACCGCGCCGGCAGCGCAGTCCTTTGCTGCGGCGGCAAGCTCCGAGCGTTCCTTTGAAAACAGATCGACAGTATTTTCCACAGCAGTATTGAACGCCTCAGCCGACATAACAGCCGATATCACAATAAAGAGCAGCGCATACTCAGCAGCGGAAAAGCCGCACATCACCGCAAGAGCAATGACCGCACCCGCCGCACAGATATGAAATCTCATATTGCGCTGCGACAGGCACCGCCCGATCCCCTTTGCGGCATACACAAAGCTGCGAAGGAACGATATTATATTTTCTTTCATCTCGTTCATTTTTCGGTATAGGAAGTTTCACGCGAAACGCCAAGCTCTGTAAGGACTTCCTCTTCCTTTGAGCGCATTACCTTTGCGTCCTCATCCGAAGTCTCGTGGTCGTAGCCTAAAAGATGGAACATCGAATGTACGGTCAGGAAAGCAGCTTCTCTTTCAAACGAATGTCCGTATTCCTCAGCCTGTGAAGCAGCCTTTTCCATTGATATAACCACATCTCCGAGCAGCTTTGCACCGGTCTCGTGGTTCTCCTCATATTCACCGTTTTCACCGAGAGGGAACGAGAGCACATCAGTCGGGCGGTCGATACCGCGGTACTCCTTGTTGAGCTTCTGTATCTCCTCATTATTCACAAGAGATACGCTCACCTCTGCATCGGAATCAAAGCTTTCATACGCAAGCACTGCCTTGCAGCATTTTCTGATAAGAGGTCTTATCCCCTTGGTCAGCTTCACCTCACGCTGATCGTTGCTGATATATACCTTTACCTTCATAAAAACAGCTCCCTTCGATACAGCGCTGTCATTATCCCAGCAGACAGCACCGATCCAAAGCAATTATATCTGGTTTCTCGATCTGCGGTCCTCATATGCTTTTTCATATGCACGGATGATATCCTGAACAAGCTTGTGCCGCACGACATCCTTTTCGGTAAATCTCACGATACCGATATCTTCGACATTCTTCAGCACCTTCACAGCATCCACAAGCCCGGATTTAGAAGCATCGGGCAGGTCTATCTGTGTTATATCGCCGGTTATGACCATTTTGCTGTTGAATCCGAGACGGGTGAGGAACATTTTTATCTGTTCGCGGGTCGTATTCTGAGCTTCGTCGAGTATCACGAATGCATCATCGAGCGTTCTTCCGCGCATATAAGCAAGCGGAGCGACCTCAATGCTGCCCCTTTCGAGCAGTCTGGTATATGTCTCGGCGCCAAACATATCAAACAGGGCATCATACAGCGGTCTGAGATATGGGTCTACCTTATTCTGAAGATCACCGGGAAGAAATCCCAGCTTCTCCCCTGCCTCAACAGCAGGACGAGTGAGTATTATCTTGTTTATGCTGTGGCTGCGGAACGCCTTGACCGCCATTGCAACTGCAAGATAGGTCTTTCCGGTTCCTGCGGGGCCTATTCCCATTACTATCGTATTATTCGAGATCGCGTCTATATACTTTTTCTGACCGAGCGTCTTTGCCCTGACGACCTTCCCCGAAACAGTCACGCAGATACCGCCGTCTGTTAGCTTTGAAGCCTCAGCCTCGTTGCCGTCATCCACAAGAGAAAAAACATATCTGATATTCTGCTCGTTGAGGATCTCGCCCTTTTTTACCATATCGAGCAGAACTCCTATAGCAGAGCAGGCTCTGTCCACATCGGCTTTTTCGCCGCCGACGCGCACCTGTGTGCCGCGGCTGAGTATACTGACATTATACTGCTTCTGTATAAGATTTATGTTTGAATCATAATTGCCAAAAAGAGCGATCATCCCATCAACGCTTTCGACATCAATAAAACTTTCCGTGGTATCCGTCATTTATACCCTCCTCACGGATCGCATTGCTCCCCCGATCAGACCCTGCCGGACTATAACAGCAAAGGACTGTGTATCATCGGAAGCAATAGGATATCGGTATTACCCAAATTATATTATAGCACATAATTTCCCAAAAATAAAGTAGTAAATGAAAATTTAAGGCAGTTTTTATCTTTTTTTCAAGCTTTTCTACTCAACAGACACACAAGCAGAGCTAAGTATGCGGAAATTTCAACGGACAAAAAATATCCGCACGTTTCTTCAGCGTGCGGATATCCTTATCTTATCCTGAAAAAGCTCTTACTTGCCTACATATTCACCGTTTTCGATAACAGCGACCATTGCAGACTTGTTGGGTTCGCCCTCTGCGGTAAAGGTCATATCGCCTGTGATGCCGTTGACTGTGATCTTTGTCATTGCATCAATGAGAGCAGTACTCGAGGTATCGCCGTTTGTCTGTTCGACAGCAGCCTTTATAGCATATACAGCATCATAGGCATCTGCTGCGAACTGGTCGGGAGTCGTATTGTACGCTGCCTGATATGCACTAACGAAATTCTTAACATTTTCCTTTGTGCTCGTTGCAACAAAAGGAGTAAGGAACACTGCACCTTCGATGTTATCGGTAATGCCGTTGAGCTGAGCTATTACACCGTCCCAGCCGTCGCATCCGAAATAAGGTAGCGAAACGCCTACTGTGGGAGCCTGCTCGGAAATATAGCCGACCTCGGTATAATATATGGGAAGGAAGATGCAGTCAGCACCGGAAGACTTTATCTTTGTGAGCTGTGTCTTGAAATCAACATCGCCGGATGTGAATGACTCATCAGCTGCAATTCCGAGTCCGAGCTGACCTGCCTTGGCAACGAAAGCATCATGTATACCCTTAGAATAGTCTGATGCTACATCATAGATTATAGCTACGTTATTGAAGCCATTGTCCTTGATATACTTAGCCATTACCTCGCCCTGAAGCGGGTCGGTAAAGCAGATCCTGAACTCATTGGAATACTTTGTGCAGTCCTGAGCCGAGCCGGATGGTGTGATCTGAAGAATGTTGTCGTTATGTGATTCCTCGCCGACAGCGATCGAGCAGCCGGATGTCGTAGCGCCAACAATAGCGTTTACCTTGCTGTCCATGAGCTTGTTGTATGCGCTTACTGCCTTTTCCTCATTGCATTCATCATCCTCAAAGATGAGCTCGAGTTTCATCCCATTGACACCGCCTGCCGAGTTGATCTCATCAACTGCGACCTGAGCGCCGTTCCTTACAGATATACCGTAGGAAGCAGCATCTCCTGAAAGAGGACCCATACCGCCGATCCTGAATACAGCCGATGATGTTGTTTCTGCGGCAGCTGCCTCAGTTGCTTCGGGAGCGGCAGTATCAGCAGGAGTGTCTACTGCCGGAGCAGCGCCTCCGCAGGCTGTGAGCAAAGCGGATGTCATACAAGCAGATGCGACTGCTGCAAGAATTCTCTTTGAAAGTTTCATTTTCTTTTCCTCCGAATCATAAGGTTTCGTTTCATTTCCGCAGCCGCAAAAACGCAGACCGCAGAAGTCTATGATCACAAATGACGCAAATGCAACGAATAAACGTTTAACCATAATGACAGTCTGCGCACATTTCAATCATCTACGATATTATAATACCCAAAAAAGAGAGCAATGTCAAGGCTTATTTTTGCCATAAATCCCCGAAAAAATTCACTGTAATTATTTATTTTATACAGCAGGCAGCGCATAAAGCTGCCCCAAAATGCCGATCATGAGTAAAAGGAGCTGATATTATGCAAAAGAAAAGAATAGTCGAGATCTACGGAAGCCGTAACGGTCTGATCGAAAAGGCTGTTTTTTATCTGAATGATGATCCCGGCAGCATATCTGCGAGGAAGCTCGAAGAAGCAATAAAGGAAAATACCCCGCTGCTCAGATACAGCGATGCAAAAATAAAGAAAAGCCGCAGACATCTCTTCTTGTCTGCGGCAGTGATATACTGTTCTCTGCTGCTTGAGACCGCAGCGGCAGCGCTGATCTTTTTCTGTATATTATCGGTAACGAACGTATAGAAGATCATTCATCCCTGTTTGACACACTGCCTGGCTGCTTTTCGATCTCACCGAAGATATACCGCGCAGTTCCGCTTATCGTATAAAATACACACGCAGGACCTATCAGAGCGCCGACAAGCAATGTCGTAGTATTCCAGAGAATAATGAAGAGCTCAACTGCAACTATCGCTATGACAAGGACAGTTCTGAAAAAATACTTCATTCCTATCCTGAAAGAATTTTTCAGGCTGTTCGCAATGGTGTTGTCATATCTTGCAAGCAGAGGATAGGCATATATCAGCGCAAATGACACGAAATATGCCGAGAATATACCCATTATAAGCACCGGCAGCGAGCCGCCCTCTATCTGACTGTAGATATGGAAATCAAGATATACCGCATATACCGGTATCAGTGTGAGAAAGGTCATCACTATGCCCTGCTTGAAATTTGCTTTGAATGCCTTGAAGAAATCCTTCGGGATATCCCCTTCGGTGTCATCTGCCATATGCATAGTAACAGTAAATGCGGCGAGAGTGCTGCATCCGATCGTGACGACAGGCAGACAGCACAGCAGCCACAGAAGATTCAGACGGAATACATCCCATAGGCGCTGCATGAACCTGTAAAGCGGACTGTCAATACTGAAAATCTTCATTTGCACCTCCCGATACAGAAACGGCGGGACAAAACACTGCTGCCCCGCACGTCTTGCATCCATATCAACCCTTGACTGCTCCGAGCATGATGCCGTTTTCAAAATATCTCTGCATAAACGGATATACACACAGGATCGGGATTATAGTTATCATGGATATAGTATACTGGATTATCTTGGTATTCATAGTATTCGCTATCGCAGTGCTGTCGCCGCTCTCCATGAGCGCACCGATGTTCGAGGATGAATTGAGGTAGGTATACAATCTGTGCTGGAGAGTATACAGATCCGGAGAGTTCGCGTTATAAATGAGTGAATCCTGGAACGAGTTCCAGTGACCGACCGCACCGAATATTGCTATCGTCGCAAGTATCGGCTTGCTGAGCGGCCATATTATGCGGTAGAATATCGTCCAGTAACCCGCCCCGTCGATCAGCGCACTTTCTTCGATATCATGCGGGATAGACTCGACATAAGTCTTTACAAGGATGATATTGTAGGGAGATACGATCGCGGGGATAATGTATACCCAGAAGGTATTCGTAAGTCCGAGCATGGCAAGGTTCAGGAATGCAGGGATAAGTCCCGCATTGAAATACATCGTGATAACGATGAAGCGGTACCAGAACTTCTTGTGCCACATCTCGTTCTTGGTAAGGAGGTATCCCGCCAGAGCAGATGCGAATACCATAAACGCCGTACCTATGAGCGTCCTGAGAATGGTCACAACGAACGATCTCCAGAGATCGGGCACCTTTGAGAGAGAAAAATAATTCTGCAGTGTGAACTGCTGCGGTATGAACGTTATTGCGCCCCTGCTTACAAGGTCGGGCGAGGATATCGTATTGATAAATATGTAATAGAACGGAAAGATACAGCTGAGGGTAAATAACCCGAAAAATACATAATTCAATATATTGAACACGATATCGCCGGTAGTGAGCTTGATATGAGAGGTGTGCTCCTTGAAATATCTGTCCTCGGCTTTTTTGCGTTCGCGTTCTTCTTTGGAAAGATTAGCCATATATACTCAGTCCTTTCAGTAGATCAAAATTCCGCAATAGTCATCAGACGATGCTCTCTCCGCGCACGAGCTTGGAGATGCCGTTAGCGCTGAACAGAAGTATCACGCTGACTACCGATTTTACCATACCTATAACAGTGGACATCGGTATGATGCCCGAACCGATACCGAGATTATATACGTACAGGTCGAGCACCTCGATAATATTCTTGTTTACCGAATTGGAGAATACAAGATACTGTTCCATTCCGTTTGAAAGGATATTCGCTATCGACATAAGAAGAAGCACCATATATGTAGGGATAAGCTCCGGTACTGTGATATACCACATCTTCTGGAATCTTCCCGCTCCGTCAACCGTAGCCGCTTCATAGAGCTGAGGATCTATACCGGTTATCGCTGCGATATATATGATAGCGCTCCAGCCGAGTCCCTTCCACATACCCCATGCAAGCATCTTCAGCCACATATGATCCTTGGCGAGCAGATAATTCGTCGTTGCAACGCCGCCCATGCTTTTGATGAATGTGTTGATAAAGCCGTCTGTCGAGAATATTGCAAGAGCTATCGCATAAACGAGCACCCAGCTTATGAAGTTCGGGATAGTCGTAAAGGTCTGTACTATCCTGCGGAATGCGGAATTCTTTATTTCCGAAAGGAATATCGCAAATACAACTGCTACCCAGCTCGTTCCGATGCCGAGTGCGCTCATCGCGAGTGTATTTTTCAGCACACGGACAACATCGCGTCTTGTCGCGGGTATCTCAAAAAGCTGAGTGAACCACTTAAAGCCGACAAATTTATCCATCGAGAGCGTTTCGCCGGATTTGTAATCAAAGAACGCATATCTCCAGCCGAGAAGCGGCAGATAGGAGAATACGAACGCGAGCAGGACGAAAGGAAGCATCATAAGGAAAAGCCTGTACTTCGGTTCCATATCAAAGCGTTCTCCGGCTTCGATCTTCGGAAGAAGGAAGAATATGACCGCCGAGACCACGATAATCATTATGCCGAGTATAAGGAATGCTGTGAAAAGACCGCTGCGGAAATTCGGCTCCACCTTTGCCTGATCGCCTGTAGAGGTGAGTATACCGTATGCCCTTGAGATCATTATCATGGATATGATCTCTACCGCACCGCCGACAACCGACGGGATGAGCCCGAATTTTCTGCATTTTGTATTTCCGAGCGACATACAAGCACCTGCGACCTGTATGATAACGGCGATAAGACAGACAAGGCAGGCAGCAGACAGCAGCTTCAGCGCTGTTTCGCTTATCCACCCTCTTTTGATCTCACGCCCGATATTTGCGACCATAGTATCATACGCAATACCGCAGGTGAACATCGAGATATTCTTGCTTTTCTTGCTGATGAGCCCGGATACGTTCGCGGGATTGCAGGAAGGCAGGAATATCAGAACAACATTCACCACAACTGCCAGACGTATGGCATAATAGAGTATATCCGCTATGCTCTCTTTCAGAGATTTGGCTTTTCCCGTTACTCTCTTGCCGCTTTTGCGCTGCTTTACAGCAGCGTTATGTACATTACCTGACATAGAAGGATCACCGTTCCTTTCAACAGTACGCAAAAACAGCAGATCCGATATCTGATACTATACTGCCTATCACGCACTGTCACTTTCAACATATAATTTGCAGATAACTTGCCATTTTTGTCCGTTTTGTTATGAATACGTTTACAAATTTGTGTATGCCAAATTCTTACGAATAAGGCAATACCGTCATGAAAACGATATCTTATAATTTATGCTCTGATTATACACCCGTTTGTGACAAATTACCATAAGAATCAAGCCATCAAGATGTATTTTTCGGACATATAGGCACTATCGAAAAAAATTTACAATCCGGGTATCTCACATACATCATCATACTTTGCCAGAAATTCCCTGACCTCTTTCATATCAGGCATTGCGGGTATAGCTCCTTTTTTCATGGAGATCATCGCACCGCAGGCATTGGCAAATGATGCCATGTCATGGAGCTCCTCCGAAGAAAGCTCCTCCGGCTTTTTATGCGATTCATTGAGCCTGTGGAGGAATGCACCGAGAAATCCGTCGCCCGAACCGAGCGTATCGACTGTTTCAACAGTATAAGCGGGACAGGTCTCAATATCCTTCTTGGTAGCGATAAAGCAGCCTTTTGCTCCCTGTGTCACACATACGACCTTTATCCCGAGATCGAGCAGCTTTGCGATGCCGGGCAGCATATTTCCGCAGTCGCTGACGATGCCGAGCTCCTCCTCCGATACCTTTATGACATCGACATAGCGCAGCACGCTCCTCATTTCCTTCTTCGCCTCATCAGGCGAATTCCAGAGCCCCGGCCGCCAGTTCGGGTCATAGGATATGATCTTGCCCTTTGATTTTGCATATTCCACAGCGTTTACCGCTGCCGACTTTGCAGGCTCGGAAACGAGTGAGAGCGCTCCGAAATGGAATATATTGCAGGCATCTATTATACTTTTATCGACTTCAAAGAACGAAAGGCTGAGATCTGCGGTATTCTTGCGGTAGAACATGAAATCTCTGCTGCCGTCCTCGGTATTGCGGACGAACGCGAGTGCCGTGAGCAGTTTGTCATCGGAGATAACGCCCCTGATATCAACACCTCTGTCGGAGAGCTCTTTTTTCATGAATTCGCCGAATATATCCTTTCCGACCTTGCCGATTATCGCCGAGGTCGTACCGAGCCTTGCCGCCATACATACCACATTCGCAGGCGCACCTCCGGCGTTCTGCTTATAGTATATCTCTCCGTTTTCTCCGCTGACCGTGGTAAAATCCACGATCATTTCACCAATTGCAACTATATCAGCCATAGATCATTTCCTCCGGGATTATACTGTCATGCTTTAAGGTCAAGCGCTTTGTTTATCTTCTTTTTCAGTTCCCTGGGCAGCTCAGACAGTTCCGACAGCGCCCATATAAGCTCATCGGGAAGCGTTGATAGCTCCTTGGGGGTACATTCCCTGAGCGTAAGCATCAGCTCCTCGAGCGATGCTTTTGTAAGTCCGTCCAGAGCAGAGGAAAGCTCCTCCTTGCTGATGGAGCCATCCTCGTCCCCCGATCTCAAAAGATCAGTCATAAGCCGCGACATTTCCATATCCAGCACAGGGAGTTCCTGTGTCTTTTTCAGTGTGATCTCCATAGATTCACAGATATTTCCGAGCAGCGCCGCAGTGCGGTCATCGCTTACAAGTATCGTCTCGGGCGCAGTATCTTTGAAGCATCTTGCAAAATCCCTGGCGATCTTTTCGGCATCGAATCTTTCAAACAGCTTTGTATCTACCGGGATCTTGTCTTCAACACTGACAGCAGCCAGTATCACGGGATATACCGGGATATCGTCGCCTTCGACCACTACAGGCTCGGGTATATGGACAAGTCTGCATTCGAGCGTTCCCTTCTTCGGGAGCAGCCGTGTGCGTACATACGGTTTTTCGTAGACAGGTTCCGTTACCTCGGGTATCTCCGCAGGTTCCGTGTGAAATCCGTTTTCATCCGGAACTACCATAATAAGACCGTCAGATCTCACACCCGATATATAGCACGCCGCATCGAGCACAAGAGCAAGATCTGCCTGCTCCTGCTTATCATAGAGCGGTGTAGGTATATGATACGGGGTATATCTTTCAAATACAGGATAATACTTCCTGAGAGTGATATTTCTCTTTCTTGCAGCTTCCTTTGCCGAAGCGAGCGCATTGCTGTCAATAAACGCCAGCTTGCTGAATTCGCATTTTATGATATCGGCAGTTATCAGATATTCAAAGCCGGAATGCAAATCATTTATCTCATACTTGCTGCTGTTCATGCCATTCATGAACGAACTCAGACAGTCCCAGCCCTTCTGACCGATAAAGATATCGACCGATATATAATCTCCGCCCCTACCGAGGACATTGCAGTAGCCTATTTCGCCGGACGAGAGCTTCACAGCAAATATCTCATCCTCATGGAGCTTTTTCCACGGCTTTTCCCTGTAATATCGGAAAGCTGCATCATAGAGTATATCATCCGTTTCAGCAGGCGGGAATTCAAAAATACCGGGATCCTCATCCTCTTCATCGTCATACCGATCGTCATATCCATCACGATCATCGCTGTTCTCATCATAATATGGATACTGCACAGGCGCTTCTCCGACCGACTTGATAACAGTTATCTTCCCGTCGTCGCCGTCCTGTGTCTTGAGCACCTTGCATCTGAACACCCATTCATCCCCGAAATCGAACAGATAAAGAAACTTCATCCCCGTTGTGATACCGAGCTCAGAAAGTCTGATATCCGTGGTATTATGATCGTCCTCAAGTCTTGCGTCATAATATGCGGCGATCTCGTCCCACAGTATATTGTTCATAAAAAACGCATGAGCGTGGTCATCGTCAAAGCCAAACGCATAGAGTATCTCTTCCGAAAGGTCTCTGAGCTTTTTGTTCATACCGATCTTTATGTGTCTGTACACTCCTTTATCGGCAGAAACACTTATGATACAGCTCTTCTTTTCGCTTTTCTTCATAATATATCCTTTCCGTCAGAAGCTTGTTTATACCATTACTTTGGGAGTCATTCTCCTATATATCCGCCGACCTTCAGAATCGGGTAGCCGTTATCATATTCCTTTATGATATCGGGATTATTTTCAGCCTCGGCAAATATCGTATCCGCGAGACCACTGTCAAGTTCTGCAATAAGAGCATTCAGCGGCTTTTTATACATCACTGGGCATATCGAAGCTATTGTAATGACAAATCTGCCGCGGAAATCCATGACTCTGTACGGCCATATACGGCAATCGAATGGCTTGCTGTCGCCAAGCCTGCAGCCGTTATCGGTCAGCATCGGGCAGTAATACAGCCCGTCATCCGACCCGTTCATATTGAATACCCAGCTGTCATTTCTCGGTATGAATTCAAGCTCGGGATCGAGCTCCGAAAGTGATTTTTTCATCTCATCGGGGATTATCGGGGATTCCCACAGGTCGTAATGGTCAAAAACACAGCAGACGCGGCATTTTGCGCAATCGGACGGGGAAAGTATATCTTTCAGCATTATCTTGTTCCTCCTGTATTTGATAATAAACGTATAAAAGCATTTAAATGGCATACAATAACTGTATCGTGATCCAATACATTATGTCATTATTTCAAAGGAGAATAGATACAATGTCTGTCACAAAAAAAGAATACGCAAGAATGATACGCAAGGCATCTCCGGATTCAAACAGTCTTATAGATATCCCGATGGCTTTCCTGATAGGCGGGAGCATATGTATGCTCGGTCAGGCAATAACCAACGCATTTTCGTCAGCAGGACTTGACAGCAAGACCTCCGGGATGTGTACGGCAGCTGTTCTGATACTGATATCCGCTGTAATGACAGGGCTCGGACTGTACGAAAAACTTGCGAACCGCGGCGGCGCCGGCACTCTTGTGCCGATAACGGGTTTTGCGAACGCTGTCGTCTCCCCTGCTCTCGAATTCAAGTCGGAAGGATATGTGCTCGGTCTCGGAGCGAAGATATTCATAATCGCGGGACCCGTGATACTCTACGGTATAGCAGCATCGGTGATCTACGGTATTATCTACTATATCATAGGGATAGTATAGTCACTATTCATCCCTCAGACCCTTGAAAGAATAACCGAAACCCTTCAGGACGCTTTTTCCGTTCATATACCGCATAAAGCTCCCTATCGCCGAAACAGCATCCTTTACAGCAAGATCGTAAAGAGCTGACATATCATCACAGCATTTTTCGACCTTGTCGCTGTAGCTGTCCATTATCAGAAGATTATGCATGAATTTGAAGGTCCCGGTAAAAAGAAATGCCACATTCATCATCATTTTTCTGTACGGCGACGGAGATACGAGCGTATTGCAGAGGAATATCTGCTGATACATCGCTCTGCGCACCTCCTTGGGAGTTATCCCGGCATAGAACCTGGAAATGATAGTGCTATTATAGGCTGACGGATGTATATGTGATGTTATCTTATATCTCTTCGGATCATAACCGTCCTTTTTGATAAGACGGCAGTCAAAAGCGGTCTCGAGCTGAGAATGATTGACCTTATGCTTATTTACCGCCGATATGATATATGCGTGAAAATACCTGTCGAGAACATAATGGCACAAAAAGCCGAATATATAAGCAAGCTCGGCATTCTGATCCTCTGCGGTCTCCTCATTCCTTATCACCCTGCGTGCATTTTTCAAAAAAGCGCGCGGATTCCTCTTATGCATGGCATATCCCGTGATATTCACATGATTCGGGATCACCGGCAGATAATAGAAAAATATATCCGGACCGTGAAGACCTATATCGAACAGGCTCCGGTAATTCGATATCCTTTCATAGAGCTCATCGGGAAGTGAATCGAGGACATCGCGTCCCATACAATAATGAGCATATGTCTCAGGCATAAATAATCCTCCTCCGGAAAAAGAGTGATTGAATCGCATAACACAATTGTACAGAATATATTATAACACATTCATTTGTTGAATATATTAAGTGAATATGTATAAAAAATTAAAACAACTCCGTCTGCATTTCTACAGACGGAGTTGTTATCTGTCAGGATATATCTCAGTTCTTATATACTATATCATAGTGGACAACATAAACGCCCTTCTGATACTTTGTATACTTTGTCAGCTTGCTTACATTGCTGCTGAGACCCTTTGCATATGTTTCGAAGGATTTGCCGTAGGTCGCTCCTGTGAGCTTGTCAAAAAGCGACTTTGTCGAAACACGTATCTCAACAACTGTCTTCTTTCCCTTTACAGCTTCCTTTATCTGCGCTCTGATCTCGCTCTTTGCCTTGGAAAGTGTTGTATAGTTCTTGCCTGTATATATGAAGTAATTGTACTTTGTCTTTGTGCAGGCCGGAGGTGCGAAGAGCTTTACCTTGCTGCCGTTCTTGCGCTTAACAACGCAGGTATTGAAATGTGTATACTTTTCTATCCAGCTGTCGGGAACGAGGAAATACTCATACTGTATGTATGTGCTGTTCTTTGTGGAATTGAGATCAGACCTGATCGGATCGCCCCATGTCGGGTCGAGATTGTACCAACCGTCGCCGCAGTATACCTTGTTCCATGCGTGGGATTCACCCTTGTCATTCTCACCGGGAACTACCATGCACTTGATGCCTGCAAGATCGCAGAGGTACTGCATAGTCTTTGCATATCCGCTGCAGCGGAGCGATTCGCCGCCAGCAAGACCGTTGTATATGCTGGAATTGAATCCATCCTGAGTCATTACCGACTTATTATGGAGAACGATATAATCATAAAATATCTTGAGCTTATTGACTGTGGCTTTCTTCTTTTTAGCCTTGGTGAGCAGGGATTTTGCAGTCTTGTTGATCTTTTCCTGCATCTCGGTTATCTCCTGATAATCGGTCGTCTTGTAGCGGATAAGCAGGTAATCAAGATTTGTGCTCGGATTATAGGCGTCATCCATCCAGAAAAGCTGAGGCTCTTCATGGAAAACAAGGTTATATACTTTGAATACCTGTGCTTCCTTGAGTCCGTCTGGTATCTCGATAGCGGGATCGAGGTTCCTTACAGCGCGGACGATGAGCTTATAGAGCTGCTTCTCGGAGCTTGAGAGCTTCTTGTAAGCATATCTCGTTGTATAGTCCACATCATATCCGGAGCTTGCGATAACATCATCGAGCCAGCACTCATCATCTGCTTTTGCCTCGGATGCCCTGACATATGCCTTGCTGTAGGATGCGGCGGTCGCTGCCGATGCTGTGAGCGGAGCCATGCCCGTGAAGGCTACCGCAGCAGCAAGAAGAGCACTAAGTACATTCTTTGATTTCATTGGTATTCAGATCCTTTCTTTCAAATCATCTGCCTGCGGCATTTTTGTATGTTTTCATGCACAAAAACAGCTGTCCTGCAGAACGTAACAGCAAAATGCACGATCTTCCGCATATCGCAGATACAATAAAATAATCATCGGAACCACAGCATCTAAGTATATCTGTGCCGTGATTCCGATTATCATTATATCATGATTTATACATTATGTCAATTAAATAATCCGACGCTTGTTATATTTTGTAGGAGTGAACAATTTGAAACCGATTTTTAATAAAATAAACAGCATATTTATCAGTTTGACATAATTTGTTGTTTTTACGGAACAAGTTCGGGGTCAAAGGATTCCTTCCACGGGAGCCCCCACTTGTTGAGAGCATCCATAAACGGATCCGGATCAAATTCCTCGATATTGAAAACACCGGGCTTTTTCCACTTTCCGGTCATGACCATCATAGTACCGATCATTGCCGGAACGCCTGTTGTATAGGATATTGCCTGTGAGCCGACTTCCTTGTAGCACTCCTGATGATCGCATACATTGTATACATAATAGTGTACGGGCTTGCCGTCCTTGACTCCTGTCATGATACAGCCGATATTCGTCTTGCCCTTTGTGCGCGGACCGAGCGATGCGGGATCCGGGAGCACTGCCTTCAGGAACTGAAGAGGAACTATCTCCATGCCGTTGTAATTTATCGGCTCTATGGATGTCATGCCGACATTCTCAAGGCATTTGAGATGTGTGAGATAGCTCTGTCCGAATGTCATGAAAAAGCGTATCCTCTTTATACCCCTGATATTGAGAGCGAGGGATTCGAGCTCTTCATGATGAAGCAGATACATATCCTTATCGCCTATCTCGGGGAAATTGTATACTCTCTTTATCTCCATGGGTTCTGTCTCGACCCATTTTCCGTTCTCGATATAGCTGCCCTTTGCGGAGACCTCGCGGATATTTATCTCAGGATTGAAATTCGTAGCGAAAGGATAACCGTGATCACCTGCGTTGCAGTCAAGGATATCTATATAATTTATCTCGTCAAAATAATGTTTCTGGGCGTATGCACAGAACACACCCGTAACGCCGGGATCAAATCCCGAACCGAGAAGGGCGGTTATCCCCGCCTTTTCAAAGCGTTCACGGTATGCCCACTGCCAGCTGTATTCAAATTTAGCCGTATCCTCCGGCTCATAGTTTGCCGTATCGACATAATCAACACCGCATTCGAGGCAGGCATCCATTATTTTGAGATCCTGATAAGGAAGTGCAAGATTGAGGCATATATCCGGTTTGAAATCCTTCATAAGAGCAACAAGCTCCGAAACATTGTCCGCATTGACCTGCGCCGTGCGGATTATCGTTTTTCCGCCGCTCAGTTTCTCCTTCAGCGCATCGCACTTTGATTTTGTGCGGGATGCGATCATTATCTCCTCAAAGACCTCAGAGTTCTGGCAGCATTTATGTATTGCAACGCTTGCAACACCGCCGCAGCCGATGATAAGTGCCTTTCCCATTCCTACATTCCTCCCCTGTTATACTCCGCGCCGCAAAGCGCTGCATTCATACTGCCCCTGCACAACACGCACCGGCGCATTCCGCAGAGGCAGCAACTATACCTGTATCCTGTTAATAATGATACTCCGGTCATCCTGAATTATAGCACATAAATCATAATGTGTCAATACCCGCCGGAATATTACACTTTGCCGTGTGAAGACAGCCGTCAGTCCGCAGGCTGCTCAGCCAGCATACTCTCCCTGATCGACTCATTGTAGCTCTGCTGGAGCTCGGACTGACTCTCCATAAATACGGAAGCTGCCTCATAGCCCTTTGTACCGTCAGCGCTTATTGTAAAGCTGTCGCGGAGCTTGTCAAAATCCGCTTTTGCCGATTCATAATCATCCGCAGTCGATTCAAACAGGAGAATATACGCATCTGTGCCGTTATAAAGCACATAGAGCTGGTCTTTGTATTCCCCGTAGACCTCTTTTTTCGTCTGAGGTTTGCTGCCATCGGCGGGAGCCTCACTGATGGGAGTTCCGTCCTCATTGACGAACACGTACGCCGTGACCTTATAATCATACCTTACTGCGGGCAGACCTGCGACCGTCAGCTGCTGAGGATCACCGAACTCGGTGTCTGCCTGATAGAACATATTGTTCATCTTTATACTTGCGGCAACGCTGTCGGCGAACACATCAAGGGGCTGCAGCTCGGCATCCGCGCCGAAATTCTGTGCCTTTATCATCAGTGTGCCGTGTGCGCTGCTGTAGAATTTTCCTTCGTTTGAATCGGTGGTGAGATACCATCCGTCAGGCACACTGACCTGTGCCTTGTATATTGCTCTGTCGACCTCATTTGCAACATCGGTAGTAGATGCAAAGGTCGCTGTGCCGACAATGTCCGTTTCCGTACTGCTTTCATCTGCGGCCTTTGGCTGTGCAGCCTCGGTAGCAGACACGGTCGCCGCATCACTGCTCTGCGAAACCGGTGCAGGCTCATTCCCTCCGGCGCAGCCTGCAAGTGCAAACGCTGTCAGCAATGCCGCAGATGCGGCGATCAGATCACTTTTTTTCATTTTGTCATACATTCCTTTCAATATATATACGATCATCAGATCAAACCGGAGTCACCGTTCCTCCGAAGGTGGAAGCGTATTATCCGCAACGTCCGTGCTGCCGGGTCCGAGATAATACCATCTGCTCTTCACCACATCAGCGAGCATGGCGTTTTCGATTGAAAACCTGTTATTATACGCCTTGAACAAAAGCGGCGCACGGACACTTGAATTGGACATATCCGCAAGAGGCATCCTTATATAGATAGCCGACATTTTTCTTTTGTTGAATCCGGCACAATGACTGCTGAAATGGGAGCAGAAATTCTGTATCAGTCTGTTGTAAAGATCATCAGACGGAAGGATACGATCGAAGCTGCGGAAATGGTCTAACGGTATCATCTCTTCGGTATAATCCGACAGAGATCCGGCTTCGGCAACAATAACGGCGGTATTGCCCATCTTCTTTATGACGATCCTGAAATATTCAGCGGGATTTTTTTTCTTCAGTGCGGAAACAAGAAGCCCCATAAGTATGATCTTCAGCGTTTCCGGACGGAATACCGCAAACAATCCTTCCTCACATTCATATGAGATACTGAAATCCGAATTGTCTCTGAAAACGTGCCTCAGCGATCCGCATAGTTCCTCACAGAAATCATTCAGAGAGGTGCATACGCCCGTCATATCATATCTGTTATAGCTCAGCACCTCATCATCGAGCAGCATTTCGGAATAAAGGCAAAGAAGCGAACGGTCGAGAGTTTCAAACTGATCCGCGATATATGCCCGCTTCATGTCACGAGCTTTGCTGTCCTTGAAATAGGAAAATATCTCATCCGTGCTTAAAGCGATCAATGACACGTACTTTCTGATGCTCAGGACTATACGCGAGAATATATCCTCTGTCCCGGGGGGCATGACAATAAAAAGCGGCTTTCTCGTGACAGTCACAACACAGCAGTCATCCGGACTGTGGATATTCAGCATGAACTCTTCATCGCGGACGCTGACTATCCTTTCGGGCTCACCTGATCCGATCGTTTCTGTGATCGTACATAACATGAACTCCTCGCCAAAATCCTCCTCCATATAGGAAAATTCTTCATTTCTCCATATGATACGGTGACCTGACACGACCGCTGCCGGAGTATCCCTGTAGATAAGTTCAGCGGCTTCAACGACCCGCTTTTCGTTTTCTTCTAAATCCATACTCCGTCCTTTCCGCCGGCATAAGACCGGAAAACGCAGTTCCTGAGAACATTACGGAAGAAGCATATCCTCACATAAACCGTATGATCTACCCATGACCCATTGTATATTATATCATCAAATAAATTAAAAAGCAATGTTCATTATGTGAAAATAGGCGCAAATTTTACACACAGCTTTTTAACATTATAATCCTTGTTTCAGATTCACATGACCTGACCGAGCATTGACATTTTTCTGCTTATGTGATATACTAAGTCATATGAAACACTTTGCAGTGACGCTGCTGCAAAGCGAAGTATCAGAGTTCATTACTTCGGAGATCTTATACTGCGCGCTATTTCAAAATGTCTGAAGGACATTTTGAAATCCGCCGTCAAAGACGGCGGAGCGGCATAAAATGCCGCAGGCGCTACGTCATACTGCCTCTGTAAAGCCGCAGAGCGGCTTTGGGCTGCTCCGCAGCCCGCAAAATGTCCTTTGGACATTTTGCAACAGAGGGCAGTATATAATTTGAGCGAAAAAGCAATTATATGCAGAAGTTATAACCGGAAAGAGGTCATAAATCATGAAAAGCAAACTCGGACTTGTTCTTGAGGGCGGAGCCATGCGTGGGATGTTCACCGCGGGAGTCACAGATGTGCTTATGGAAAACGGGATATCCTTTGACGGTATCATCGGCGTATCGGCGGGAGCGGCATTCGGCTGCAACATCAAATCCGGACAGATCGGCAGAGTGATAAGGTACAACAAGAAATACTGCCGCTGCAAGGATTTCGTGAGCATAAGCTCTCTGATAAAGACAGGCGACCTTTACGGCGCAGATTTCGGATACAGAAGGATCCCCGATGAGCTCGACCCATTCGACAGAGAGGCCTTCCGCAATGACCCTGCTGAGTTTTATGTCGTATGCACGGATATGAACACAGGCAGACCCGTTTACCACAAATGCGAGACCGGGAGCGATGAGGATATACAGTGGATGCGTGCATCCGCTTCGATGCCTCTTGCTTCAAGACCCGTGGTCATAAACGGTGCAGAGCTTTCGGACGGCGGCACCGCGGATTCCGTGCCGCTGAGATATTTCGAGAGCATCGGATACAGCAAAAATGTCGTGATACTCACTCAGCCGGAGGGATTTGTCAAAAAGCAGACGAAATTATATCCTGCCGTAAAGCTGTCGCTTATCAATTACCCGAAACTCGCAGATGCGCTGAAAAGGCGCCCGCAGATGTACAATTCCGAGCTGAGATATATCAAAAAGCGCGAAATGAGCGGTGATGCTTTCGTTATACGTCCGCCTAAGCCGCTCGGGATAAACCATGTCGAGCACGACCCTTCGGAACTCGAAAGAGTATATCAGACAGGCAGAAAGACAGCCGTTTCCGTGCTCGGAGATCTGAAGAGCTTTATAGGTGCGGTGCGAGCTTCTGATGAAAGATCGGATTAACGGTATTATACCCGCATTCTATACACTGTAAAATCACCTTATTTTCACGGTTTTACGCCATTATTATGTGCATTTTAAACAAATCCGACATATTACTGACCCTAAGGACGATATTTCTGTTGACTTTTCGTCAAATTTATGATATAACTTAAATAAAATATAGATAAATTTAGGTGCTGATCTTATGATATACGGTCCGTCTCAACGGCACGGATCAGGGAATGATACTGCTCCCCCGGCTGTATCGTCCTGCGGATCAGTAATACTTTTGTTCTGGAGGAAATGATAATGGCTAACAACGATTTTGATATGGATGATCTGAATCTTGACCAACTTGATCTTGATCAGCTCTCTGACGACTCCAAGTTTGTAGAAGTCGGCGAATGGCGTACTTCGACCGGAAAAGCCCCGAAAAAGCACAATGACGATTCGCTCTTAAATGATATAGACGAACTCTCTCTTGACAATGTCTCCACAGAATCCCTTCCCGATGTCACTCCTCCCGAGAGCGTCATCATCGAAGGGACTCAGATAGACCCCGATGAACTCAATGATCTTTCGACAGACAATATCTCCACCGACACTCTCCTTACCGCAGAGGAAGCGAGAAAGGGCGCTGTTGCCAAGGTGTTTGACAGCAAAGCGTTTGAGAACAACGACGATCTTCCTCCCCTTACAGCTCCCAAGAAATCGAGTTCCTTCAAGACTATTGATGATCTCAATACCGACAGCGTATCGGACGATTATTTTGATCTTCCCCCTCTCACAGCTCCCAAGAAAGGCGGAGCATCCGCAAAAACGGGCGATCTCAGCGAACTGAGGACTGACGGGATATCTGCCGATGCTCTCCCCGATGCCGACAAGGTCACATCTTTCAGCGGCTTCGGAACCGACGAAAAAGAACTTGAAAAAGGCTCTTCTTCGTCAACGTCGGGAGCATCATATCAGTCATCCTCCGATACATATACTGCAGATGATGATCTCCCCGAGCCCACCCCTCCGGGCAGCGGCAGCAGCTTCAATATGGGCGCCTCGGAAAGCCTTGAGGACGTAAAAGCGCCTGTACTTTCGGATATGACGGATACACCGGTAAAAAAAAATACCAGTTTTGACCCCGCCGCCTTCGGAATGGGGAGCGGGACCTCATTCAGGAACGATCCTCCCGTAAACAGGACTCAGCCGTCACAGTCTGCGGCTCAGAACAATACAAGCAGTGCAGCAGCCTATAATCCGGGAGCCTCCTCCGTATCAAGCAGCAGAGATACCTCTATGAGCACCTTCAACAGCACAAGACCCGGAAATGATTACAGGAAAACCTCTGTTGACATCCTCGATTCCTTCTTTGAATATGACCAGAAGGCATATGAAAACGGAAGGACGATTATAATGGTAATATGCATTATTATAGTCCTCACCAGGTTTTTCAACTTTATCCTCGATCTGACGGTAATGAATTTCATCAGCCTTGCGGTCGGCGCCGTGCTGAGCTTCCTTCTTTTCAAGGGCAACAGGCATATAAAGACCTGGTTCGGTCTGTCCAACCTTCTTGATATAGTTCTGACTATATGGGGAATGATGATGCTTTACGGCTTAGGGCTCGGAGAAGCCGGCGTTCTAGGAGTACTGGTCGGTATCGTTGGATTTATCGGTATCGCTATCGACGCAGCTGCACTCTATTTTGTATTTATCAACAAGAGCGTGCAGGTCTATTTTGACCACACGAACTGACACAGCAGTTTACAGTTCATAGTATTTCGGTATGGACAGAAGGATATTTTTCCTTCTGTCCGTGCTTATATATTTAGTGCGTGCTCAATAACCGCCCTACGGGCGGTTATTGGCAGAAGCGGCTGCTTACAGCCGCTTCTGCTGCTGCAAATCAAAGATTTGCAGCGCACTACCTGATTAATGTCTGCTTATTGCTTTAAAAATTGTGCCGAGATGTTCAAAAGCGACGACATGACTCTCGTAAATCTCGAAAATCCTGTCACTGACAAGACAAGTCACAAGAATAACCAGTATGTATTCCGCATGGATGCGGCCAATCTTGAAATGCT
>JAILFE010000271.1 GCA_024697725.1 Oscillospiraceae bacterium | reverse complement strand
CATACAGCCCTCATAATCGCAAGGGATATCAGCCACCTTGCTGACTTCAATAGCATCATAGTTATCATAGTGGGGGTATTCCTCGGGGTTGTAGGTTTTGTACAGAATTAAATTCTCGTGTCGCTTATCAATATCAAGATTTGTATACCAAACTACTCCCGAAACCCTTATCATACCTTCTCTGTGGTCTGCATCGGTCGCAACATCTTGATAATGCTTGTTTATAAAGTGAGCGCAGTTTCGCTTAAATCCGAAGCCAAGCCACATTTTGTTGTTTTTAAGCAAAGGGAATATCTCTTTGTAGGTTATAGCGTTTTGATTTCCGATAATAATGAATTTCTTGTCATACTCAATAAGCTGCGCTACATATTCCCGAAACAGCGAGAACGGCGGATTTGTCACCACAATATCAGCCTGTTTCAGCAGCTCGATACATTCATTTGAGCGGAAGTCACCGTCTCCTTTGAGCAGGGTAGGTTTTCCGTTTGCAGATTTCAGCAGCAGCTCAATGTCGGTCAGGTCAACTGCGCCGTCATTGTTGAGGTCGGACACCTCGGTAATAACGATCTTATAGGGCTTCTTGTCGGTCTGCGGCTTGCCCATGACCTCTTCCTCGCCGAAGAAACTGAGCTGAGTATAGACCACGGGCGAACCCGCATAACAGGTGCATATCAGCTTTTTCAGACCCAGATGATTGAAGTTTATTGCAAAATACTTGAAAAAGTTGCTCTCATAAGGGTCGTCACAGTTGCAGAGGACCGTCTTGCCCTTGAAATGCTCCTTGTAGTGCCGAAGCTCGTTCTCTATATCGGAAAGCTGAGTGTAAAACTCGTCTTTCTTTGCTCTGTTGGCAGCAGCGAGAGCCTTGTTATTGTTAGCCATAGCTTTAAACCCCTTTGTCACAGGTCTTGTTTCCGGATATTTTCTTCATTATAACACATCCCTCCGTCACGGTCAAGCACAGGATTGGAAAAAAAGCCCGATGACCGTTCTGTGGACGGTTACCGGGCACATATCATTTTCCGAGCCTTTTTCTGAGGATATGCGAGACAATGACACAGGCTATCCCTGCGATCACTCCGACTATACTGCGGATCAGTCCCATTCTGAACGCAATGCCGCTGTATTCATCGACATCTGCTGCGCTTACGAGTACTCCGATGCTTCTTATCATACTAAGGGCAGAAAAAACGATAAGGATAATCCCTGCCGCAGTCAGCATGATGAGACACGCTCTTTTACGCTTCATAGTAATATCTCCTTTCCGATAATCCGGGCGGTTTCACGTATCATGCGGAAAACTGCATTTGGCAGTCATATCTCATTCCTGTTTTCGAGCGCCCTGAAAAGAGTCACCTCGTCGGCATACTCAAGACTTCCGCCTACGGGAAGTCCGAATGCGAGCCTTGTCACCTTGACGCCGAGGGGCTTTATCAGCTTTGATACGTACATAGCCGTGGCTTCGCCCTCAACTGTGGGATTCGTTGCCATGATGACCTCTTTCGTGCCGCTGTCTATGCGCGAGAGCAGCTCCTTTATCCTGAGCCTGTCGGGAGTTATCCCGTCGATAGGGGATATCAGCCCGTGCAGGACGTGGTATACTCCCTTGTATTCTCTTGTGCGCTCAAAGGCACTGATGTCACGCGGGGATTCCACGACACAGATGATACCGTGGTCGCGTTCGCTGTCCTCACATATCGGACAGCGCTCCCTGTCCGTGAAATTCATGCAGACGCTGCAAGTATGCACATGATAATGCGCATTCAGAACAGCTTCCGAGAAAGCCTTTACATCCTCGTCGCTCATCGTCATCACATGGTATGCGAGCCTTTGCGCCGATTTCATGCCGATGCCGGGGAGCTGTGCGAATTTCTCCGCAAGCAGCACGAGCGGCAGGGCTGTATTTTCAGCCATATCAGAAGAGTCCGGGGAAGGATACTCCGCCGGTGATCTCGCCCATTTCCTTTTCGGAAACAGCCTCGATATTGCTTACGCACTCATTGAATGCGCTTATGATAAGATCCTGGAGCATTTCAAGATCGTTGGTATCAACAGCCTCGGGCTTGATCTCAAGTGAAGATACGTGCTTGTTGCCCGTCATCTTGATGCTGACAGCGCCGCCGCCGACCGTTGCGGAGAATTCTCTTGCTTCGATATCCTCCTGAAGACGTGTGATCTCGCCCTGCATCTTCTGTGCCTGCTTGATCATCCCGTTCATATTCTGGGCTCCGCCTGCCATATTCTGTGGTAATCTTGCTTTCATGATGATAACTCCTTTAAAATTTATGTTTTGATATAATTAAGGCAAGGTCAGCATATGACCTGCTTTCATTCGGTAGTTACGGGTATGCTGTTCTCCTCCGCCTTTTTCAGAAGTCCGGGGAGCTTGTTTTCGGGGACATTGTTTACCGATGCGGTGCATTTCGCGCCGATCTTGTATTTCCTGCCCGTTACGGAGAATACCGTCTCGGAGAGCTTTACTGCGTTTTCCTTTATCCTTAGCAGTTCAAGGAAGAACCTGTTCTCGGTCACTATTATGAGCCTGTCCGCCGTTGTGTATGCGGCAGAGCCCTGCAGCGCACCCGATACCGGGGGACAGATGCTCCCGAATTTTTCGAGTATCTCAGGCCATTCGGGGAGAGGCTTTGCCTCGCTGAGATCGGTCTTTGCCTCCGAAGCCGCATCTGCGGGCGGGAGCCTTCGCTGTCTGCGCGGTTCAAATGCCGCATCGGGAACGGGTCTTGCGGATGAAAGTGCGGCGATCCGCTGTTCGAGCTCGTTTATCCTCGACATGAGCATCGCAGTATCCGCGGATGATGTGCTTTCGGGCTTCGGCTCTGCTGCACTGCTGCCTGCACATACCGATATCACAGCCATTTCGAGCTCTGTTCTTGCGGATATGCTGCGGGAGAGCCTTTCCGCACATTTTCCGAATATATCTATCGCGTTCATGACAAAGCCGATATCCGTTGCTGCTGCCACCGCTTTCAGCTTTTCGAGCTGCTCGGGCATCAGGCGGACGAGACCCGTGCTGTCGGGAACGCTTTTGAGTATCATTATATTGCGCAGCTGCATTATCATCTCGCTGCAAAGCTGTCTGATATCCTTCGAGCCGTCATACAGCGCGGCTATCGTGCCGAGCGCATCGGCGGCGTTCCTTTCGCATACCGAACTTACGAGGGCTATCGTCGTGCCGTTTCCTGTAAGGCCTGCCGCATCGGATACGACCTGTGCGGTCACATGGTCGGAAAAAGCAACGCATTCGTCGAGCAGCGAGAGCGCGTCGCGCATACCGCCGTCTGCGTTTTCGGCGATGAAGGCGGCAGCATCGTCATCGAGCTCAAAGCCTTCCTTGGAGGCGACATATTTCAGTCTTGCTGCGATATCCTCGCTCCTCACGCGGCGGAAATCGAACCGCTGACACCTTGAAAGTATCGTCGGGAGCACCTTATGCACCTCGGTGGTCGCAAGTATAAACTTTACGTGCTCGGGCGGCTCCTCGATGATCTTGAGCAGCGCATTGAACGCCGACGGGGTGAGCATATGCACCTCGTCTATGATGTATATGCGGTATCTGCATCTTACGGGCGAATAATACGCCTCCTCGCGCAGTTCTCTTGCGTCCTCGACGCTGCCGTATGAAGCGGCATCTATCTCGACGACATCGTCGAGTCTGCTGTCCTCCATATCACGGCATACCGGGCATTCAAGGCAGGGTCCTCCGTTCACGGGATGTTCGCAGACGAGCGCCTTTGCGAGTATACGCGCACAGGTGGTCTTTCCCGTGCCGCGTGAGCCCGTGAATATATATGCGTGCGCCGTCTTTCCGGTTATTATCTGGTTTTTTAGCGTAGCCGTGATATGCGGCTGCGAGATGACATCGTCAAATGATGACGGTCTGTATTTTCTGTACAGTGCCTGATACACGGCGTTTGTCCTTTCAAGATATAGACTTTTCACTGTCCCCGGGCTTTGTCCCGAAGCTTTCGAGATCGGGATCGAAGCCGCAGTTCTGAGCGGTCGTTCTGAAAAATTCAAGGAATCCCTTGCGGTCGGGGATATTTGCTATCAGCGCCTTGCGGAAATAGCGCATACCCGAATCAAGGTCGCCCTTTAGAAGGCTCGCAACGGCAAGTCCGCCCGTTGCGGACGCCTTGTCCATATCGAGCTCGATGCTCTTTTCAAAGTATTTCACAGCCTCATCGGGATCGTCCGCCCTCACGAACATCATTCCCATTTCGGTATAGAGGAAATTGAAATAATCCCTGTCGAGATTGTCGCTGCACATCTCGGTGAATATATTCTCGGCATCGTGGATGCTCCCTGCGCGGCAGTAGCATCTGAGCGCGTTGAGCCTTACATCGGGGATATCGAGCCCGTTTTCGCCCGATCTTATGAAATACGCGGCTGCGTTGGTGGGATATCCCATATTGCGGTAGCATACCCCGGTATAGAAGTAGAGTATCGCTTTTTCCTTCGTGTTCAGGCGGTATTCATCGACGCCGAGCAGCATCCTGAGCGAATCCGCAAGGCTGTTGTCGGCAAGGCAGCGCATCCCTCTGCGGAAAAGCAGCGAAGCTCTGTCAAAGCCCGAAAAGCAGTGTCCGATGATGCTCTTGTCATGCTCGGAATAGGGGGTGGAGAAATAGAATATCCATCCGCCTCCGATGTACGCAGCGCTGCTTATGAGATATGCGGCAAGCCCGCAGTACATCCCTGCCCTGACGTTATCCGTGATCTGACAGTATACGATCGCAAATACGGCGGAAAGCACGCTCGAAATGATGTTTATCCGCTCGAAAAGCCCGAGAAAATCGCTCTCTCTGCCCGAGTATTTCAGCTTTTTATCTTTCTTCATAGGCATATTGTTAAAATAAAATCCGGTACATAGGTGTGCAGGCTGGCTGCGCACACAAAACATACCGCTTAATGCTGCTCGGTTCCCCGCCTGACATGGTTCACGGTGTTCTGTTGCACAGGGCCCGCACACCTATATATCGGATTCAGTGCAATGATATTAAGGCAATGCTTCCTCGCGGCTCCGGTATCGTCCGAAACCCGATTACCTGTATATTATACCACAGAGGTTCTTAAATTGCAAGAATTATTTTTAAATATCCCGCATCAGGAAAACAGTTTTTATGTTTTGCACAAATATTTTGTGTTGGGTTGTACACAATATACACAAAAACGTTTAATAATGATTACGCCGAAATAAAAATTCAAAAAAGAAAAAATAACTCATTGAAATTATTAGTCTTGTTGCCTAAAAAATTGAGATATAATTGTTAATTGCTACAAAAATTTATAATAAATGCAAAAATTGAAAAAACCCCTTGTAATTTCAGGAAGAGTGAGTTATAATAAGTATGTAATTTAAAAGGGAGAGATGTGTGCTGTTGGACATCGTCCGAACAGGGCACAGGAAATGAGGTGTCAGAATGAAAAACGAGCAGACCATGACTTTTTCGGTCTCAGAAGATAAGGAGGGCGAGCTCAAGAAGAATCTGACGGTCATATATGACGCTCTCCGTGAAAAGGGCTACAATCCCGTCAATCAGATCGTGGGCTACATCCTCTCCGAGGATCCGACCTACATAACCACCTACAACAACGCAAGGAGCCTTATCCGCCACATCGACCGCGACGAACTTCTCCAGACGCTTGTCAAGTCCTATCTCGGCGGCTGAGCCATAATTTGACCGATAAAAATTTACTCCGGAGCATAATTTATATAAAGTAAATTAACAGATATCGGTTCTGACAGTGATATAATTATGGCATAGGATCCGTTGAATGTTTGCACATCCCGGGGACACAATAATACCGTATCGGATGATACGGAAGGAAGGTGTCCGACAGGATGGGTATTTTATCCATGATATCCGCTGCAATGCTGCTT
>JAILFE010000241.1 GCA_024697725.1 Oscillospiraceae bacterium | reverse complement strand
TACCACTGCGGAAGAGATAAAAAGAAGGAGCATTGTTTTTAAATGCTTATGCATCCCGGGATATTTCATTTATGTTCTTGTATGTGCTTACGCGATCAACGGGGCACGTGGCTTTATAAGCGGCTTCTGGCAGATGTTTGTGATCCTATCCATCATGAATGTGATCGACAGGATTCTTGTCGATGGGTACTGGGTAGGTTATACTGACGCATGGAATATACCCGGGACAGAGGATTTGAAGCCCTATATCACAGCAGATGCCAAGAAGAAAAAATGGATCTTTGGTACAGTCGGAATGGCCGTAATATCTGCGGCACTTTCCGGGATCATGTGTCTGTTTTTGAAATGAGCATTTGAAGATTGAAGAGAAATACAAGAAATTTCTATTGACATCCGAAAAATTACGGCGTAATATTACGGGGTAATATTACGCCGTTAACATTTGGAGATAAAATATATGCCTTACGATTTTAACCAGACACATGAACTGATCTTGAAGAGTGCCATGAAGAACTTTTGCGAGGCCGGTTTCAGAAATGCTTCAATAAGGAATATCTGTAAGGAAGCAGGCGTGACAAACGGGGCGTTCTATGCACACTTTGGCAGTAAGGATGATTTGTTTTCAGCTCTTGTATCAGAAAAGCTGCGCTTATTTAATGAGACTTATCAAGAACTGAGCGCTATGGATATCAGATCGGCGGAAGATGTCTTACGCATTTTTGAAATGTCTTATAGTTCGATCGAAACACTTATCCACTATGTATATTCGGAAAGCGATGTATTCAGACTGATCCTTAAGTGCAGCGGAGGAAGTAGTTACGAGAATTTTGTGGGTGACCTTATTGACGAAGAATGCAGGAATACTCTGACTTTTCTTGAAAGCAGCAAAAAATACATGAAAAAACCGGAAAACATATCAGACCGTCTTGTCAAAATAGGACCTTCAATGGTCATCAACTATGCGTTTGACGCTTTTCTTGACGGCGTACCGGAAGAGGATAATATCCGTGGTACAAGGCTGGCAAGTGATTTCTGTATCGCCGGGTACAGGGAATTGTTAGGAATGTAAATAAACCGCCAATCATACAGCGGTATTTTTTATATCATGTAGTTAGCATACACTAACCAAGGAGGTATAGTAGCAGTGAAAGAACAAAAACAAAATCCGATGGGGAGGATATGGCAGATCGCCGCTCCCGAACACGGCAGATTAGCATTGTCTGTCGTGCTGGCCGTGTTGGGAGTCGTGTCGGGAATAATTCCCTACGTTTCTGCTGCCAGGATCATATCCGGGATAATATCAGGAAACAGGGAATGGAGTTATTATCTTGTGTTTGTCGGTGCGGCCTTTGCCGGATTTGCCTTAAAAAGCCTTTTTTATGCCAAGGGATTGAGCGTCAGTCATAAGGCGACATTTAATCTTCTGGCTATGATCCGCAAAGAGATATTTGCGAAGCTTCCGAGAATGCCTCTGGGCACGATCATTGATACTTCAAGCGGGAAACTGAAACAGATCATAGTTGATGAGGTTGAACGCATGGAGCGCCCCATAGCGCATATGATCCCCGAATTAACCTCCAATATCATAGGTGCGTTGGCGGTATGGGTATATATGATGTTTGTTGATTGGAGGATGGGGCTTATCTGCCTTATTTCAGTACCGGTCGGGCTTATGTTCTTCGGATTAATTGCGGCAAGCTATGGTGAGGATTACAAAAAATCCGTTGAGATCACCCAGGATATGAATTCCAGCATTGTTGAATATGTCCATGGTATCGAAGTGATAAAGGCCTATAATCAGAGGCAGTCCTCTTATCAAAAATTCAAAGATAAGGTTATCGCCAACGCATCCTTCTATTGCTACTGGATGAAAAAGACGGAAGTGTGTCAGGCCCTCTGTTATACTATCGCGCCATGCACGTTGATAACGGTGCTTCCGCTTGGCTGGTGGATGTATATCTCGGGAAAGATCACGGCAGATGTATTCACGACTTCGATCATGCTTTCAATGTGCATTGTCGGACCAATACTTGCCGCGATACAGTTTACCGATTCTTCCGCCAAGGTTGCGACCACGGTGGCCGTAGTTGATGAGCTTTTGGCAGGCGAAGAACAGGATCATGCCAAAACCCCTGTTGAGTTTGCCACGCATAACATAGAGCTTTGCGATGTCAATTATTCTTACCATGAGGGAGAAGAGGTTCTGCATGGGGTAAATCTGTCTATTCCGGAGAAAACTTTTACTGCCCTTGTAGGCCCTTCGGGAAGCGGCAAATCCACTATCGCCAAACTTATTGACGGCTTTTGGGACGTTAAAGACGGCGCGGTGAAAATGGATGGAAAGGATTTAAGATCGATCCCTCTTGAGCAGCTTTACGATCAGGTGGCATATGTATCACAGGACAACTGGCTGTTCGACGATACGATAATGAACAATATCCGCATGGGAAATACAAAGGCATCGGAGGAGATGGTACGGGAGGTATCAAGGTTATCAGGGTGTGATGAGTTCATCACTGAGTTTCCGCAGGGCTATGAAACAAAAGTGGGAAGCGGCGGAACACATCTGTCAGGCGGCGAACGCCAGAGGATCGCTCTTGCCAGAGCCATGCTTAAGGATGCGCCGGTCGTGATCCTCGATGAAGCAACTGCTTATATTGATCCGGAGAATGAGGCCGTGATCCAGCGTGCACTTTCGGAACTGATTAAGGACAAGACGGTCATTATGATCGCCCACAGGCTTTCCACCGTCATAAACGCGGATCAGATCGTACTTGTCAACAAAGGAACCGTGGAATGTGTCGGAAATCACAATGAATTACTTGAAAAGAGCGAGCTTTATAACGCGATGTGGCAGGCACATATCAGTGAAGGAGGGGCAGCATAATGGTTGAAGCTATAAGAAAGATCATAAACTTTTCCGGACAGGAAAAAACCAGGATATTCAGGGCGATATTAATATCATTTTTCAAGTCCTTGTTTTCGATGTTCAGGATGGCTGCGATATATTATCTGCTCCTTGCTTTTGAAGGGGGCAATCGTACCATGAAGCCTGCCTTTATGGCACTTGTTTTTCTGGGCATAAGCTTATTGGGACAATTCTTCCTTAAAATGGCGGCGGATCTTCAGGCGGTTCATGCCGGCTATTTTATGAGTGCTTATAAGAGACTTGAGACAGCCGAAAGACTTAAGAAAGTTCCTATGGGATATTTCAACGACAACAATCTTGAACAGATAACCGGAACTGCCACCACGGTACTTGATGTGGTAGAAAACCAAGGGGCAAATGTTCTTGTGCTTATCTTGAGCGGGCTGATGAATGCGGTAGTGTTCCTCATATGTGTGTTATTCTTTGATTGGCGTTTGGGAGTGATAGAACTTGCAGGCATGTTGATCTACATGCTCATTACTTCATCCATGGAAAAGAAGAGCAGGGCATTGTCTCCGGTAAGACAGAGGAATGAGGCCGCGCTGGTTGCCAAAGTACTTGAAAGCCTTCAGGGAATGAGCGTTATCAAATCATTTAATCTGACAGGCAAGGGCGATGATGCCTTGAAAAAGGCGATAGATGATAACAGGGATAGCAATATGGCGATGGAGAGGTTGTTTATCCCTTACGGAGTGGTTCAGGGGATCGTTCTGGGTGCATTTAAGGCTTTGTTCTTATTTGCCGGCGTTGCTCTGTTCATAACGGGAAACATGACTATAACATATGCGCTTATGTCGGTTATCATTTCTTTTCAGGTTTTCGCAGACATAGAACAGACAGGGGCGGGGCTTACGGTTTTGAGAGTGGTTTCCAGTTCTATTGAAGAAGCTGAGAAGGTCAATCTTCTTCCGATAATGGACGAAAACGGAAAAGAATACATTCCGGCCGATCACGGGATATTGATAGATCATGTATCTTTTTCTTATGGTGATAACAAGATACTAAATGATGTAAGCCTTGACATACCCGAGAATACCATGACTGCGTTTGTGGGTCCCTCCGGGGCGGGCAAGACTACGCTGGCAATGCTTATAGCAAGATTCTGGGACGTGGATGCAGGCAGTATTTCCATAGGCGGCAGGAATGTAAAAGACTATACACTGGAAAGCCTGATGTCACTGATAAGCGTGGTATTTCAGAATGTCTACCTTTTTGCAGACACGATCGAGAATAACATCAAGTTCGGAATGAGTGACGCCGGCCATGACGACGTAGTGGCTGCCGCGAAAAAAGCATGCTGCCACGATTTTATAATGTCACTTCCGGACGGTTATTCCACAGTTATCGGAGAGGGCGGGGCAACCCTTTCGGGCGGTGAGAAACAGAGAATATCTATTGCGAGAGCGATCCTTAAGGATGCGCCGATCATCATCTTGGACGAGGCAACAGCAAATGTGGATCCTGAAAATGAGGATAAATTAACAGCGGCTTTTGAAGCGCTGACAGAAAACAAAACAGTGATCATGATAGCGCACAGGCTTAAGACGATCAGGAACGCCGATAAGATCGTTGTGCTTGATAACGGCAGGATAAGCTGTGGTACTCACGAAGAACTACTCAAAACAAACGACAGATACAGCAACTTCATAAAACTTAGGCAGGAAGCAGCAAGTTGGCAAATATAGTTTTTTATAAAAGATAGGAGGAACGGATTCAATGAGCAAAGAGAAAAAACTTGACAAATCATCTACTTGATGATAGTTTATATATGTTAGCGAACGATGTTAGCAAATCATGTTAGCGTAAAGGCCGGTATATGCCAAGAGATAAAACGATCAATCACATTAAGATAATGGCAGCTGCCAAGGAAGAATTCCTGGAACGCGGTTATGAGAAAGCGTCCATGCGCAGCATAGCTGACCGCTGCAACCTGACTGCAGCCGGGCTCTACAGGCATTGCAGGGATAAAGAGGATCTCTTTTGCCAATTGGTCTCTCCCGCCGAGAAAAAGCTGATGGAATGGGCCGGAGGGCACATGCGCAGATACGAAGAACCTGTAAAGAAGGGGAAAAAGATAACATGGCAGGATTCCAATATCGACATGATGAGAGAACTCGTATATCCGAATATGGAAGATTACCATCTCCTTGTGGCAAAATCGAAGGGAAGCAAGTATGAAAACTTCCTCCATGATATGACTGAGGAATCACAAAACAAGTTTCTTTCATATCTTGAAGAGATGAGAAAGACCGGGATAAAAACACCGGATATTTCCCCACGGCAGCTGCACCTTTTGTTGACCGCATATATAACCGCGTTGTTCGAGCCGGTTGTTCACAATTACTCCTATGAAGAAGCCGTTGACTCGCTTGAAAAACTTGAAAAATTCTTTTTACCCGGCTGGAAACAGCTGATGGGCTTATAAAGCCGGAACATCATATGGTACAAACAACACTCACCGTCTGGTCCGTAATGGATCAGGCGGTGATGGCGTTTTTGGGGTAAGCTAACGAAAAACATCGTACGTTAACAAAAAACGAAAGGGCAGGAAAAAACAATGAATGAAGAAGTAACAAAAGAAGAAAAGAAGTGGTTCGGTACGTTGCTTTCTTATGCGAATGGCAGCGGAGGAAGACTGGCGGCATCGGTGGTCTTTTCCATGGTCAGCCTTATCTCGGGAATTGTGCCGTATTATCTTGTGTACCGCATACTGGACAGATATATAGCCGGAAACCTTGACAGAACATATGTGTTTAACATGAGCGCGGCAGCGGTCCTTGCATATCTTGTAAAAGTGATCTGTTTTGGGATTTCTACAGGAATATCGCATTATGTGGCGTTTAACGTGCTGGAAGGGCTCAGGCTCAGGGTTGCGGACGTGTTCTTGAAGGCTCCGCTCGGAAAGGTTACCGCCCACTCTATCGGAGAGATCAAAGGAGTTATCGTGGATAAAATAGAGGATATTGAGCCGCCGCTTGCGCACGTGGTTCCGGAGGGGGCGGGGCATATCCTGCTTCCTATCGTGTGCTTTATCGCTCTTGTTATGGTTGACATACGTGTTGCACTGGCTGCTCTTCTTGCGCTGCCCTTGGGACTTATCTTTATGATGCTGACATTCAAACTGAGCGGAAAGAATATGACAAAATACCAGGAAGCAAACGCAAAGATGAGCAGCATGATCGTTGAATATGTGGAGGGGATAGAGGTCATCAAGGCTTTCGGCAAAGCCGGGGTGAGCTATGAGAAATATGCAGGTTCCATCAGGAACTACAGGGATTTTGTCATTGAATGGATGGAGTCCACATG
>JAILFE010000203.1 GCA_024697725.1 Oscillospiraceae bacterium | reverse complement strand
CGCACAGACCGATTACCACACCGATGATCTGCATCCCGCCGCAAAGAACATGACCGAGCTCACAAGCGGCGACAAGCTCGATTTCCTCTGCGACTATTACAGCTACAGCGGCGAATATCTCGACAGCTACTATCTCGGCGAACCACTGACCGTGTCGGGAGACCTGAAACTCAGCAATGTCGATGTAGGAGACGGCGCAGTACTGATAACCTACTGCTTCACCGATATCTACAACAGGGAATACTGGTCGGAAGCGATAAAGAACTGAAAAAATACACCGCCCGATGCGCGTATATGCGTGCATCGGACGGTGTTTTTGCATCATATATTTACTTTTTCACAAGCGAATGTATCACAAAGGTCACGAAGAATATACTCCCAAGAAGGAGGACTATCACAGGTCCTGTCGGAGTGCTCGTATAGTACGATATTATCAGCCCTGCGATCCCGGGGACAAGCGATATCAGCACCGAGAACAGATGATACTGCCTCGTATTGTATGAGATGTTCCTGCTCGATGCGGCAGGCAATATTATCAGCGAATTTATCAGCAGCACGCCTATCCACCTGATAGAAAACATTATCACCACCGCTATGAATGCCGAATAAAGATAATCGAGCACCTGTCCGTTTATCCCCTTGCTCTTTGCGAGAGTACGGTTTATGCTCGCTGCCGAGAGCTTGTTGTATGCAAGCAGCCAGAATATTATCACGAGCACGAAGCATACCGCTAAAAACGCGATCTCATCCGCGGTGATGCTGAGTATATCGCCGACAAGGTAGCTCGTGTACTTATTGAACGAGCCTCCCGCCGACAAAAGCACAAGCCCCAGCGACATGGCGACCGATGCGAACACGCTGATTATCGTGTCCGCACCGTAGGTCGTGCGGTCCTTGACATAATTGAGCAGCATCGAGAATATCACGGCGAATATCACCATAGAGAGCGAACGGTCGGTGAAACCGAACACCGTCCCCACGGCTATCCCGCAGAGCGCCGAATGCCCGATAGCATCGGAGAAGAACGCCATTTTCTTGTTCACGACCATTGTCCCGAGGATCGCAAATATCGGCGTCGCAATAAGTATTGCCAGAAAAGAGTTTTTCATGAACGTATATTTCATGAACTCAAACGGCATCAGTTTGTCCATTATATCATATATCAGTTCCATTACGCTTCTCCGCCGCCGAAGATCTGGGTGAAGTTCCTGTCCGCGAATACCTCATCGGGCGTTCCCTGACAGAGTATCCCGCGATCCATGAGCACTACCTTGTCCGCATATTTTTTTACCATATCCAGGTCGTGCGAGACAAGGAGTATCGCAAGATCGTATTTTTCCTTGATCTCCCCCGCAAGTCTGTAAAATTCCCGCACGCCGTTGTCGTCTATGCCCGATACAGGCTCGTCGAGTATCAGCAGATCGGGAATCGGCGTTATCGCTATCGAGAGCAGCACCCTCTGGAGCTGTCCGCCCGAAAGCTTGCCTATCTGCCTGTCTATGCAGTCCTCGGCGGAGAATATCTTCAGCTGTTCGTATATCCTGTTATAGAGTTTTTTGCTCTTATGCAGCCATACCGGTGTGTTTGATATGAACGAGGCGAAGAGATCGTATACCGTCATCGGCAGCTCTCTTTCGACATCCAGCTTCTGCGGGACATAGCCCACCTTCATATCCAGCTTTTCGTTCGTTTTCAGATCTCTGAAAACGAACGAGCCGGAATGCTTTATCTCCCCGAGCAGCGCCCTTATGAGCGTGGTCTTGCCCGCGCCGTTGGGACCTATCAGAGCGGTAAGGCTGCCGCAGTGCATATGCAGGCTCACATCTTCGAGTATGACCTCGCTGCCGAAGCTCACGCCGATATTGTTTATTTTGATGCAGTGATGACCGCACCCGTTTTTAACGGGGGGCATCTCTTTTTCTTCGTTCATGGCTTGTCCTTTTTACTCTATTTCCGAGAGGATATCAAAGCTCTCCTGCATCTGTGTCAGATATGCGTCCGCGTTCTCCTCGCCTGTCATGCAGGAATTGATGCGGTATACTTTCGCGCCCGTTTCTGCGGCAACGGCATCGGCGGCAGAACTGTCCGAATCGGCGGATATGAGTATCATCCCGATGCCCTGCTCCTTCATCTCGTCCACGGCTTTTGCGATATCACCTGCGGAAAGTGCCTCCTGCTCGTGGTCTGTCTCTATAGTTATCGTATCCATTCCCGCAAATACGCAGAAGGAAGGCAGCGTCTCATCGAGTACGAGAGCCTTTTTCCCTCTGAGCTTTTCAAGTACTGCGCTGTTGTCGCTTTTGAGCTTTTCGAGCTTTTCGGTGTATATCCTTTCGTTTTCGGCATAGCTGTCCCTGTGGGCGGGGTCGAGGGTCTGAAGCTCGCTGCTGACGTGCTTTACTTCGAGTATATAATCATCTATGCTCGTCCAGACGTGACCGTTCACCTCATCCTCATCGGCTGGTGCATCTGTGACCTGAGATGCAGCCTCTATCACGGCGGTATCGGGATATGCAGTCTTTATGCGGTCGTTGAAGGTCTCGAGCCCGAGCCCGTTTTCGACGAAAACATCAGCATCCTCTATCTTCCGCAGATCCTCCGTTGAGAAAGTGTGGTCGTGTATGCAGCCGATATCGGGAGCAGACATACTCACCGCCGTAACTCCGTCGATATCCTTCACAAGATTGAGTGTGAGCACCTGCATAGGATAGAACGAGGAAACGATCCTGAACCCGCTTTCTTCCGCCTCCTGCGATGCAGCAGGCTGCGCATCAGCAAGCTGCGCATCAGCAAGCTCTGTCCCCGCAGGCTCCGTGCCCGAAGCCGCGACGCTGCCGCAGCCCGAGAGAGCCGCAGAAACTGCCGCAGCAGCAGCCAGTGCAAATATACGATCTTTGATATTATATCCGTTCATAACTCTTCTCCTTCAGAATGATCCTCTCCGCAGCAGGACGGCACATCGCCCTTTCCGCTGCATTCGCCGCATATCCCCATGAACACGGTGCTCCCGAGATCAACGTCAAAGCCGTGTGAAGCGGAGATATGCTCCTTGAAATTGGTGAGCTCGGCGCATTTTATATGCAGCAGCCGCCCGCACCGTTCGCATTTGAAATGATAGCACGGTGATACTGCCGTGCCCCTCTCGCCGATATACGCATAGCAGGCGGATTCGCCCGGGAACGAGACATATCTGTGTACGAGCCCTTCCCCGGCAAGCCTTTCGAGCTGACGGTATACCGTCGTCACCCCGACGGGAGAGCCGCGTTTTTTCATTTCCTCGCAGATATCGTTCACGGTGATATGTGCTCCGTCGGTACTCTTCATATATTCGAGTATCATCTTTTTGTTCTTAGTATTATACATCCAATGTCATACCCCCCATACGGATGCGATATGTCCTCTGCCGCATGATGCGGGTCAGGGGCAGTTTCCGATCGGTCTTGTATATGATATCACATACTTATCCGTATGTCAATCCGAAAATAAAAATCATTTTCATTTTTGGACAGCTTTATAAAACGGAGAAGGAATGAACGCAGGATTTTGTATACTACGTGATATATCTCATGAAAAAAAGGCGCTTGAAATATTATTATTACTGTGATATAATATATGCAGAAAACGGGGGTGCCGCCATGAACATAGTTATAGAGATACTTCTTGTAATAGCGATAGCAGTGGTGCTGTGTCTTATATTCGGGGTAAGTCCCGCGCTGATAATATTCTGGGGCAAGGTCGTGATACTCTTCGGCATCGAGCTCGTGCTGCTCTTCATGTTCGCGGTGTTCGCCTACTGCGCATTCCGCCTTATAACATCAAAGGCAAAGGACGCCGAATTTACCGAGATCAAAAAAGACGAACACAGGCTCTTCCCCACCGCGCACTATCTTGTGGACGGCACGGAATATCCCTGCCTGTTCCCGAGCGAGCTTGGGAAACAGGACTTCATGTACCGCAAATGGAGCGGCGGAAAGGTCATGCTCAACAGGAAAAAGGGATATGTGTTCGACAGGTTCTCCACTCTTGCGACTATCATCGGCTTTTTCTACTGTCTGATAACTATGCCGATAATCGCGATGATGATATATATAGTATTCGCAGCGGGATAACATAGCGCAGGCGCGGGAAAGAAGTGCCTGCGCATTTCTTTGTACAGCGCCTGCTAAAAGAATAAAGAAGAAATAAAAACAAAGGTATCGGCCTGCGGTCGATACCTTTATTATTCATTATTCTCTATTCTTTATTCTTTTTTATTTATTCTCAGTATTCCGTTATCTCGCCGTGATGCGCCTGAAGCGACTTCACACCGAAATGGGTATTCTTCTTTATCGCCCTGATGCCCTCGGCGCTCGCTTTTGCGGCCGCCATTGTCGTGATATACGGTACTCTGTGCTTTATCGCGGATTTTCTGATATAGCTGTCGTCGTATATGCTCGTCTTGCCTGCGGGTGTGTTGATTATGAGCTGTATCTCGCCGTTTGCTATCTGGTCTGCGATATTCGGTCTGCCCTCGTATATCTTGAATATCTTTGTGACGGGTATATCCGCCGCCTTAATCATCTCATAGCTCTTGCCGGTCGCGATGATGTTGAATCCGAGATCGGAGAACGCCTTTGCAATCTCAAGAAGCTCGGGCTTGTCCCTGTCGCATACGCTCAGCAGCACCGTTCCCTCTGTCGGGAGCTTGATGCGCGTTGCCTCCTGCGCCTTGTAGTATGCCTCTCCGAAGCTCGGCGATATACCAAGCACCTCGCCTGTCGATCTCATTTCGGGGCCAAGGAGCGGATCGACCTCGGGGAACATATTGAACGGGAACACCGCTTCCTGCACGCCGTAGTGACCTATCTTCCTGTCATGAAGCTGCGGCACGGGCGAAGGATTGCCCGTTATCTCCGATGTGATGATCTCTGTGGCTGTCTTCACCATATTGATATCGCATACCTTCGATACCAGCGGAACAGTCCTCGATGCGCGGGGATTTGCCTCCAGCACATACACAGTCCCGTCCTCTATGGCGTACTGCATATTCATGAGACCCT
>JAILFE010000199.1 GCA_024697725.1 Oscillospiraceae bacterium | reverse complement strand
CAGTCGCATGAAATAGCTGCACTTTGCAGTATATTCGGGTGTCTTCATCGTATAATTGGTCTGTTTGATATAAACGCTGTATATTCCCTCGGGTGTTTTTCTCTTTGAATCGGTAGCCTTGCCGGACACGATCTGGTCAGTCTCGAAGAGCAGTTCGCCCTCTCTGTAATACCACAGATGCTGTGCAGAAAGATCTATCTCGATATAGGTATTTCCTATATCGTCGCCGGCAGATCGGTCAGACGGGAATCCGACATAACAGTAGCCGGTATCAAGCTGGACATATTCAGGATCTATTGTGACATTTTCTCCCGCTTCAATGCAGTCTATGAGCTTTTCCACTGTTTTTTCCTGATCTATCCACCAGCCGTACTGACCTGTCGAATAACGACCCTGCGAAAGCTGTATAACTCCTCTGTTTGTAGTCCTGAAGGTACGTGTTGTCATGAAGGTATCGTATTTCTGAGCGAGAGCCGCCACGTATGATTCAACCTTTGAGTGATCCAGAGTGAACGAACCGTTATCGATCTCTGCCCAGTCATAGACATCGGAGCCGCTGAGTGTTTCCTGCGTATAATCAAAATCGATCGTTATCACGAAATTGAAATGTGCATTCATATCATCAACCAGCTGCTCGAGATCTTCTGCAAATACAGTAGGATCGGTATAGCATCTGCTCTTGGAAAGATCGACATTGAGATTACCCTTTTCGACCTCGCCCATTACATAATCGACGAGCTCCTCGATATCGACAGTATCACCGTATATCTCAGGCTGAACGTAATAACCGTCATCATCGTAGACCATTTTTGCATCGCTGGTATCTATTTTGCCCCATACTGTGTTGCGCAGGATATATTCAAGCTTCTGATAATCGTATTTTACCTCCGGATTGGTCGTATAATCGGTCTGCTTGAAATACGACTTGTACCAATTGGCGTGATCGACCTGATCAAAAACCTCCTTGATGTCCTTTGTGAGGTCATACTTATAATCAAAAAAGTCAAGCGGGATATGCTCGACAGAGCCGCTTCTTCCGGTCACTACAAGATATTCGGAAGTTGGTCCGGATTTCACGGCATCAACTGCCTGAGAAAGTGTCATGCCGCTGACATCTATATTATTGATATAAGTATTTTTCAAAAATTTCCCCATAGAGGATATCCAGCCGCCAAAATAAACGCCCGCGATCGATATAACAAGGACTGTACATACTACAGCGATCACAGCGATCCCTTTTCCACGCTTTTTGGATTTCTGCATTTTCTTTTTGTTGGCGATAGCCGAAGAGATCATGCTCGATACATCACTGTCGGGCGCAAAATCATAATCGGCTTCACGATATGCAGTTTTATTTGCCATTTATTCAAACACTCCTGATCTAAAATCATCAATGAACATCCTGATAATAAATATGGAAGGTCATTCTATCCCATATACAGTTATGATATCATTTTTTAAGAAAAAAGTCAATAGTATTTAAAGCGGGAATTATTAAAATATTATTACAGCTCATAAATACAAAATGAACCGCTGCATATTATGCAGCGGTTCATAGTGATAACTGTGATGATTATTCCTTTACACCGCCCGCGGTAACACCGCCGACGATATACTTTGAAAGGAAGAGATAAACAAGAATAACGGGGAAAATCGAGAATGCGATCATCGCGTAAACCTGACCCATATCGAATTTCAGCCAGTCTGCAGATCTGAGCTGAGCGATAAGTATTGGCAGGGTCTTCTTTTTGTCTTCATGGAGAATAAGTGAAGGTGTGAAGTAATTGTTCCAGCTTGAAACGAATGTGAATATTGCCTGAACTGCTATAGCGGGCTTCATAAGAGGAAGCGCGATCTTGTTGAATATACCAAGCTCACCTTCTCCGTCGATACGTGCTGCTTCGATAAGCGACAGCGGCAGGTTGGATGCCATGTACTGCTTCAGATAGAAGAAAGTTATGGGAGCAGCGATAGAGGGCACGATAAGAGGGATGAAATTGTCCTCAAGGTTCATTTTTCTTACGAGGTTTATAAAACCAAGCGCTGTGACCTGTGTGGGTATCATCATTATTGCAAGGATGAATGTGAATATCGCATTCTTTCCTTTATAATTGTATACCTGTATGGAATATGCAGTCATTGTTGAGAAATATGTGCTGAGAAGTGCTGTAAGACTTGCTATAAGAAGGGAGTTTATCATACCGTTGCCAACGGGAATAGTGCCGTGGAAGAGGTTTTTCAGGTTCTCACCGAGATGAGTCGAGGGAATCACAGTAAAGCCCTGACCAAGCTCTGCGTTGGAACGTGTCGCGTTGATAAACAGCATATAGAACCATATGAGACAGAAGAACGAAATGATACCGAGTACTACATAGGCTACCGTTCTTCTGACGCGAAGAGTATTTGACGCGCTTTTTTCCGATGCCATTGTGTTGTTTACTGCCATTTTCGATTACCTCCTGTTTTTCTTGACTTCATCCTGTGCAGTCATTCTGAATACGATAAATGACAGGACACCCGTCACGATCAGAAGAAGAACAGAAAGCGCACCGGCCATGCCGTAGTTTTTACTGAAAAGATGTTTATTGAGGAACATTATCAGTGTCATTGATGTACGCATCGGGTCACCGGAGCCGTTTGTGAGGATCTGGGGAACATCGAACATCTGCAGACCGCCGATAAGCGATGTGATAAGAACATAGATGAAAATGGGGCGAAGGAGCGGGAGCGTGATCTTCCAGAATACCTGACCGGGTGTCGCACCATCGACATCAGCAGCCTCGAAAAGATCAACAGGGATACCCATCATGCCCGCCATGAGAAGGATAGTCGTATTTCCGAACCACATGAGGCAGTTCATGAAAGCAACAAGTCCTCTTGTCGAACCGACATGGAGAAGGAACGCATAGGGTTCCTTGAATATGCCCATTTTTATAAACAGACCGTTTACGGGGCCTGTCGTATCAAACATCGTAAAGAACAGCATAGCGAACGCCGACGCCATGATGAGGTTCGGGAGATAAATAACGGTTTTAAAGAATCTCTGACATTTGAGTCTGAGCATAGGATTAGTGAACCATGCCGAAAGAAGGAGCGAGATCGTGATCTGCGGAATGAATCCGAGGATCCACATTATAATAGTATTTCCAAAATACTTAGCGAGGTCGCCTTCCTGGAAGAGCTTTATATAATTTCCGAGTCCTATAAAATTCGGTCCGACTTTTTTTAGACCCGACATATAATTTTCAAATAAACTGTTCCAAAGAGTATTTACAAGCGGAATGAGCTGGAAAACAATAAAAACAAGCATAAACGGGATCAGGAAAATATACCCCCAACGGTTGAGCTTGTCTATCTGTCCCGATTTTGCCTTATTGGTCGGAACTAAAACCAGATTTGACTTTGACATGATTTCCCTCCATAAGCCCGTGCATAAGACACAGCTTTTTAGCACTTCAGATCTGTTGATGATATGTCTTTTTCTCGTAAAATTCAGTAAAAAAGAGCCCGCCCGGCCTTACCGGACAGGCTCCTTTCCCTAAATCTTGATCAGATTACTGATGATTTTTGATCAGTCAGTTGTAAGCTCGGGATACTTCTCCTTGATAGCTGTGTTGAACTGTGCAAGTGCCTCATCATAGGAAGCAGCAGCACCGGAGAAGTAGTTCTTCATTGCCTTCTGGTATTCTTCATTGCAGCCCTGGTCATAAATGGAGAGCTTAGACATATCAACCTTTTCAGCGCCCTCTGCGAGTACTGCATAAGGATTCTGTCCGCCAAGGATAGCAAGATTACCATCAGCGGAAGAAGAAAGATCAGCAAGTACAGACTTGGAGTTTACGCAGTCGGAATCCTGTGTAGCGATATCCTTGAGGATGCCCTTGTCGGTTGTCATCTTGAGGATGATATCCTTAACGAGTGTCGGGTTATCTGTGCCGTTTGCTGCGCAGATCCATGTGCCGCCCCAGAAGTGACCCTGAGGTCCTACTGTGAAGCCCCAGCCGCCCTTAGCGCCGATGGATGCTGCATCATCACCGTGCATCGAGAAGTTGAAGAACCAAGCGGGTCCAAAGTAGCAGAATACACCCTTTGTGTCACCTGCGGGATAGAAGCCCTTTGCCCACTCATCGCCCCAGAGGTCAGCGGAAGCTGTTGTCTGACCAGCATCGACCTGTGCCTTTGTATCTTCAGCCCACTGCTTGATGTTTGCGTCAACTACTACCTTGCCGTTCTGTACCCAAGGAGCGGATACATTGTTGGAATATACACGGAATGTATCAGCATAGCCTGCTGTCATGAGATAGCCTGCGTCAGCGACCTTCTTAGCTGTATCGTTATATGTTGCCCAGTCAGCAACTGCCTTCTGAACCTCAGCGGGATCATCGGAACCGATAACTTCCTTAGCGATATCTCTGTTGTAGATAAGACCTGCGGAGCAAGCCTGCCATGAAGCACCACGGAGATCGCCGTTAGCATCTGTAACAACGTCCTTTGTGTACTGATACTGATCGCCGAGGTCAGCATCTGTGATACCGAGATCGGAAAGCTTCATTGCTACGTTTGCATCAGCGTCAACATACTTGAGAGCGTAGTCAGCCTCTACGAGGAAGATATCTACCTTGCTGTCAGCTGCTGCATCAGCATTTGAAGGAAGAACAGAGTCGAGGTTGTTCTGATAAGCGTTGTCATTGGAAGGAGTGATCGTCCATACTACTTCAACGTCGCCGATCTTACCGTGAGTATCGTCAACCTTCTCATATCCGGGATAATGAGAAGTTACTCTGTTTATAAATTCATCGTTCCAAACCTGGATATTAAGAACCTTGCCCTCATCAGCGGAAGCCGCAGGTGCTGCTGCTTCAGTTTCAGCCGCGCCATTATCGGCAGCTGCTGCAGTTGTTTCGTCAGCCTTAGCTGCTGCTGTTGTCTCTTCAGCCTTTGCAGCTGTTGTAGTTGCGGGAGCCGCAGCTTCACCGCAGCCAGCAAGCATAGCACCGGAAAGTGCAAGTGCAGATACGAGTGCAAGTCTCTTCTTTAAATTTCTCATTGGTTTTTCCTCCTTAAATTATATTATATTCCCTTATGAATATAATAGCCTGCGTTCTCATCGGTTAATCAACGTCACCGATGCGCCCTTGATGAGTTCACCCTTGACAACGACTGGTGCGTCATCGCAGGAGATCTCTTTTTTTATCAGAGATATCAGTCTTCTGGCAGCTTCAACCCCGATCCTTTGCGCATCCTGCCGCAAAGTCGTGAGCATCGGCTTCAGGATCTGTGAGAGCGTGATCCCGTCATAACCGGCAATTGAAATATCATCCGGAACCGACATTCCAAGCTCCTCGATCGCGTTATACGCTCCCAATGCAGTATAATCATCCGGGAGGATAATGCAGGTCGGTCTGTCATCTTTCGCGCCTGACAGAAGATCTTTTACAAGAAGCTCCGTTCTTACAGGATCATGATACCGTCCCTGAACCAAAAAACCTTCTCTGACCTCTATATTCCGGCGTTTCATCGTATCGGTAAAGCTTTTCACTCTGATAGACGTTACCTCGGAATCATCGCCGTAAATATATGCTATTCTTGTATGTCCCATATCGATTATGTAATTGGTAAGCTCTGCCATCCCCGATACATTATCGGAAACGACCGACAGCTTTTTCTTCGGGACATAATCTATCGCAACTACGGGCACATTGCTTTCTATAAGCTCAGTGATCCCTTCGTCGTAATAGTCATCGACGCACGCTACCATAACACCGTCAACATTCCTGTACATACAATGTTCATAGTAGGTCATCTTTGCAGCACCGATATTGCCGCTTATAAACGTGATATCATATCCGTTGTGCTCCGCTTCTTTCTTGAATGCATCGAGCATCGAGGCGAAGTAGCTCTGATTCAGTCCGCTGTCTGATCTTTCGGCAAACAGCACACCGAGATTATAAGTACGATTTGTTTTCAGAGCCCGTGCCTGCGAATTGGGAAGATATCCCATTTCCTTTGCTTTTTTTCTGACGAGCTCTCCTGTCGTCTCACTGACATCACGATGATTATTCAGCGCTTTGCTGACAGTAGCGATCGACACACCGCAGGCGGCAGCGATATCTTTGATTGAGACCATTTTTATTGCCTCCGCGTCATATTTCCCGCCCATAAGTGCCGTGCCTGACTGCATTGATATACATCATGCCTAAGACCAACCGCTACACTCTCGAAGGCTTATTAAACGTTTTCGATGTTCTGTGATTATAATATACAACGCTTTTTCGCAGATGTCAATGGGTTTTATCGAAAATTATATAAAAATAGTCAGTTTATACATAATAGCATTTGTCGGCTTGTGCATCATGACGATAAACGCCTTCAAACACACCAAAAACAAGTGCTAAATAATGTAAAAAGTTATAAATTTATGAACATTGCCGAATTGTTATTATACTATGACTTCATAATTATCTGCTGCGTTATCCTTGGCAGCATATTCATTCACTGCGAGCACTTTTACCTTTACAGGCTTTGCTCCCATATTTATCTCGATGATATCCCCTACCTTAACATCATATGATGCTCTTGCGGGCTTTCCGTTCACCGACACCTTATCGGCGTCGCACGCTTCATTGGCAACTGTGCGTCTCTTTATAAGTCTTGAGACTTTAAGATATTTGTCAAGTCGCATAAGATAACCTCCTTAAAATCAAAGAGCAGACACGTCCGGGACGCTGTCTGCTCCGCATTGCTCCGCGGCAGCGATCTTGCAGCGGAACTGTTATTTCAATACAAACAGGGGCTTGCAGCGGCGAGCCCCCGAGATCTTCGCAATTAAATTACTGCGATCCGGCTTGTCGGAAAAAGTGCCGTCAGTTCTCTTCAACAGCGCTCTTGAGATTCTTGCCTGCCTTGAAAGCGGGTGCTTTCTTTGCATCCTGATGGATCTTTTCCTTTGTTCTGGGATTGATAAGATCTCTTGCCTTTCTTTCGCGGACCTCAAATGTACCGAAGCCAACGATCTGTACCTTATCGCCGTTCTTGAGTGCTTCTGTTACGCTGTCTGTAAAAGCGGAAAGAGCCTTTTCTGCATCCTTCTTCTTAAAATCGCCCTTTTTTGCGATAGATTCAATAAGTTCTGCCTTTGTCATATTTTTTACCTCCAGAAATTTTTTGCGGTATACCGCCGATCCCGACGTTTATGCATCAAGATCATATATAGCAAGGGAATCAATATTCTTCCCCTCACCTTCCAGTTTTTCCTCTGCGCCTTTAAAGCTGTCCACGAATCTGTCCGAGGAACGTGTAAGACACTCTTCCGCATCTATATCCATGTTCCATGCGAGCTCCGAAATTAGAAATATCAGTCTTCCGATACTTTCGCCCGAGACCGATTCTTTCAGTGCTTCTGCCTGTACTGATATTTTTCTGATAAGCTCATCATTACCGGCAGGCACTGCTCCGGCACGCTTTGCCCGTGAACACAGCTTCTGGGCTCTCATCAGAGCCGGCAGAGCACCGCACACGCTTTCGAGACTCTCCGATTTCTTTGTCTGTCCCTTGGTCTGCTGCTTTACAGACTCCCAGTTTTTGAGCACTTCATCGGTCGAACCGACCTTTGTCGTCCCGAACACATGAGGATGACGGACTATAAGCTTTTCACAGACGTCATTCACAGCATCGCCGAAGGTGAAATTGTTCATTTCCTCCTCGATACGGCAATGAAAGACCACCTGCAGCAGCACATCGCCGAGCTCCTCCCTCATCATAGCAGGATCATCGGCATCTATCGCTTCGACAGCCTCATAGCATTCCTCGATAAAGTCCTTCCTGATAGAGCTGTGTGTCTGCACCCTATCCCACGGGCAGCCGTTATCGGAACGGAGTATTTTCATTATCTCACACAGGTCGTCAATATCATAGCGATCTTTGAATTCAAAATCCAAACCAAGCGCCTCTTTCCACACAATAATGCGATCCGCGGAACCCCTTTATGTACGCTACATTTACTATATTAACCTATATTAATCCAAATTTCAAGTGTTTTTGAATTATTTTTGTGAAATCGTCATTTTAAACGTAGATTTGCCCGCCGGTACAAAAAAATATGTGCTTATTATGTAAAAAATAGCCCCGAAAAGAATAGAAAATACTGTTGATACAAATCCGTTCATACTACCCGAAAAAATATACGCAGTGCGCGCAGCCACGCCGCATATCATCCCGCATAGCAGGATAGGACAGGTCATTCGGAGCACCTGACGGATATTCGTATCAGATACTGTCCCGAGCTTTGAAAAAGCAAGCACACATATCAATGCATAACTTATATCCGTTGATATCGCGGCTCCCGTCAGCCCGAGCTGCGGCACAGGAACGAGCAGTATGTTCCCTGCCGCCTTTGCAGCAGCGCCCGCAGCCATGAGTTTTACAGGTATATCCGACCTTCCCGCCGCCTGAAAAACGGAAAACAGCGGAGCCGATACGCAAAGCAGTATCATCCCGACGCTCATCACGGCGAGCGGCGCAGCGGCTGCGGATACAGCCGACGGACTGTCGGGGAACAGAAGCGTGAGTATAGGCTCCGAAAGTGCCATTATCCCGAATCCGCACGGCATCGCAGCCAATACGGAGATAAATACGACATCCTTCACACAACCTGCAAGTCTTCTGCGGTCGCCGCAGGCAGCGGCAGCAGACGGCATTATGCTCCGTCCGAGCATATTAGTCACCGACGGTACAAGATTGAATACCGTAACTGCCATTCCAGAAAAACATCCGTACATGAAATTCGGTATCTCCTCCGCTCTGCAGCCGCAGCCTGCATAGAGATCCGGTGCTTTACGTACTGCTCTTTCAAGCGAATTCATTATAGTGAGCATATCTATCACCGAGGTAAGATCTGTCAAGAGAGCACACAGCGCGGCGGGGAGCGCGACAGAGGCAAGTCCGGATATTATGCTTCTGGTATCCATGATATCCCCGTGCTTTTCCAAGCTCATGGACACCTGCCTTTTTCCGCTCAGGATATCACATACAGCCATAACACCAAGCCCGGCAAAACATGAGACGGTCACTGCCGTACAGGCGGCAGCCGATGCGGTACAGGCAGCAAGCCCGGCGATCGTTTCCCTGTCGGGCATATCTCCTCTATAGCGGATGAGTTTCAGGAATCTATCCGGCGATCTGTCTGCCGTATACATCACAAAATATGCTCCTGACAGTCCGAAAGCAAGCTTGCTTATCGCCTCTGCGACCTGTGAGAGCGCTGTCGGGCGCATATCTCCTTTTCCCTCAAAACATCCGCGCAGCACTGCGGAAAAGCACCCTGCCGCAACAGACGGCGCTATCAGGACTACGGACGGCAGTGCCGGGATATTCCTGACAGCAAATCTGCAAAAAGGATATGCTGCCGCAAGTATCAGCATTGTGCCCGCTATGCCTGCACTGCCGAATAAAAGAAGTGCGGTGCGCTTTATCTTTCTGAAGGAAACGCCGTTGTTCAGTGCGATATCCTCCGATACAAGTCTTGCCGCAGCGGATGGGAGCCCTGTCGCAGTCACAGCATATACGGGCAGGAATATGCCCGCTGCGCATGAATAATAGCCCATTCCAGTTCCGCCGAGAAGCGAGGTCAGCGGTATCCTGAAAAGTGCACCGATGATCTTTACGATCATTGCAGAAGCGGCAAGCACAGCTGTCCCGCCGAGAAAAGTCTGTTTTTTCATATGCATAGTCCTTTTATCCATTGATACGGCAAAGGATATTCGCCGCAGAAAGCCGCACGGAGCGCTGTTGCAATGCACTTTTTTGAGCATTGCGATTGTGCGTATATCACATATATATTCGGTCTTTCATGCGAATTATAACAAAACAGGAACAAATGACCGCCCGAAGATATCAAAAAATGGTTCTATCCGCGAAGATACGGGAAAATCAGTGCATTTCCAAAGCCTTGACAACTAAAATTAAAAATGATATAATCAATGTATATTTTTTCTCCGCACGGTCATAATACGGATCATGACACTAAAAAGCGGAGATGATCGTCATTAAACCAGATACAGAGCATCCGGATGCAGCGGGCCGCGTTCCGTTCTCCGAGGAATATCTTTCAGGTAGCGGCGGGATATCCGACCCGAAGCATATAATACGATGTCTTACGATAATCGGTCAGATCGAGGGGCATTACCTTCTCCCTCCGTCCGACAAGACCACAAAATACGAGCATATCCTGCCTGCACTTGCGGAAACGGAACAGGATCGGGCTATCGAGGGGCTTCTCATAATACTGAACACCGTCGGCGGCGATGTCGAAGCGGGGCTTGCTATCGCAGAGCTTATAGCAGGCATGAAAACGCCGTCGGTATCTGTCGTTCTCGGCGGAGGGCATTCTATCGGAGTCCCTCTTGCGGTATCGGCGAAGCACTCCTTCATAGTCCCTTCTGCGACGATGACTATCCACCCCGTAAGGATGAACGGACTTGTTCTCGGCGTAGAGCAGACCATGCGCTATTTTGAAGCTATGCAGGAGCGCGTGACGGGATTTGTATGCCGCAACAGCAGGATATCCCGCGAAAAATACACCGAGCTCATGTTGAACACAGGAGAACTCGCAATGGATATGGGAACGGTGCTCGACGGCACGGCGGCAGTCGGATCCGGGCTTATCGACAGTCTCGGAGGACTTTCGGATGCAGTGGAAAAGCTGTATGAGCTTATAGAATACAGCGAAAAAAGATACAGATAGGTCTGCTCCGGGCTTTGCGTATATGCATTCCCGGCAGCAGACAAAATAACCGAAACGCAGATATCTGCGTATGTGTAAAACGGAGGCAATCAAATTGGCAGCTAAGAAAACGGCAGCATCAGCAAAGAGGAAAAACACATCCTCTCGCGGCAGCAGTAAAAGTACGGCAGCAAGCAAGGCAGGAAACGACAAGGTCTTATGGTCAACACTGCTTTTTGCCGCTGCGGTGCTCACACTTGCATTTACAGTGATAAAAGGCGAATCCGCGTGGCTCGCTATACATAACTTCCTGCTCGGGATGTTCGGGATGACTGTATTTCTGGTATCACCGGTCATGATATATGCTTCATTCATGATCGCACGGGAAAAGGATGCGCAGAACATCAAGGGCAAGGTCATACAGGGCATCGTGCTCATCATAATGCTCTGCGCCGCTCTGCAGATATTCATGGTCGGAAAGATGAGTTCTCCCCTTAAATTCAGTGAGCTTATTGCAAAGCTCTTTGACAGCGGAAAAGCTCTCGAAGGCGGCGGACTTACGAGCATCATACTCGGCATACCGCTGCTCGCTCTTTTCGGAAAAACAGGTGCGGGTATAGTCATAGTCCTGCTGACATTTGTATGGATAATGCTGCTTGCGAACAAGACTATCATAGATATCTTCAATCTGTTCAGAGGACTGGCAGCAGCCGCTGACAGCGCAAGGGGCGAATACAAGCCTGTAGCTGCTCCCGAAAGAACATCGGCAGGAAGGCACACAAAGGCACCAGCCGGGGACGCATCCGACTTTATCGAACCTCCCGGAGCAAAAGGCAAGTCCCGCAATGATTTCAATATAGATATCGCAATACCCTCAAAAAGCAAAAAGGACAGTTCAGAAACTGCTGTCAGCGAGGAGGTCGAAGAGATCTCCAGGATCATTGAAGAAAATGAGAATGCCAAAGCAGCATCAAAGGCAAGGCGTGAGGAATCCAAACAAAAAAGCTCTGATGCCAAGAAAAATATCCTCAGCGCCTCAAACGAGCTCGACAGCATAATCAAAAAGGCTGCACTTTCCGGAAGGAGTGCAAGACAGACCCAGGAAGCAGAGCAGATGAAACGCTTTGACCGTACTGCAAAGAACGAGCCTGTCACCGAAGATGAGACACCTTCCGAGGATACATCGAAGGCTGTTGCTGTTGAAAAGCCTGCCGCAGCAGCAGAGAACGCCCCCGCAGAAACAACCGCGGAGATCTCTCTTGAAGCGATCGCAGCAAGAGCTGCAGCAAATTCCATTCCCGTACATCGTGTGGCTGATACGATACGCACAGAGATACCCTCGGCGACAGGTCAGCTACACCGCACGCAGAAATCGTCAACGCTCGCTTCCAACAAGATAACCGACGAGGAAGATCTCGATATGCCTGAGACTATGACAGCACACGATATCCAGAAGGAGATAAATGCCGAAGCAAAAAAGACAGTCGAGTACCATTTCCCGCCGATAGATCTGCTGAAACCCAGCCACAACGAGCAGAACGCTGCCGATGCTGAGAGAGAAATGAAGTCTAACGCCGATACGCTCGTGGAAACTCTCAAGACCTTCGGCGTCATGACAAGGATAGTCGATATCCACCGCGGACCTACAGTCACAAGATACGAAATACAGCCGAGCGCCGGTGTCAAGATCAAGAAGATAACCGAGCTTTCAAATGATATAGCAATGAATCTTGCGGCATCAGGCGTCCGCATCGAAGCGCCGATCCCTGGTAAAGCGGCAGTCGGCATAGAAGTCCCCAACAGGATAAAGGATACTGTCGGTATGCGTGATATAATCGACAGTGAGGAATTCAAGCACGCAAAGAGCAAGCTCACATTCGCCGTAGGAAAGAATATCGACGGACAGATAGTTCTAGGCGATATCGCAAAACTTCCGCACATAATCATCGCAGGAACGACAGGCTCCGGAAAATCGGTATGCACCAACGGCATAATAATGAGCCTTCTCTACAATGCAACTCCCGATGAAGTCCGTCTTGTGCTCATCGACCCGAAGGTCGTTGAATTCAAGATATATGACGGCATCCCGCATCTTCTCATACCCGTGGTCACCGATCCGAGAAAAGCGGCGGGTGCGCTCGCATGGGCAGTGCAGGAAATGCTCAAAAGATACAAGCTGTTCGCAGACAACGGAGTGCGTGATATCGACGGATATAATACTATGGCTCAGAACACAGACGGAGTTGAGCCTCTTCCGAGGATAGTCATCGTGATCGACGAGCTTGCAGATCTCATGATGGCGGCAGCAAAGGAAGTCGAGGATTCCATAATCAGACTCGCGCAGATGGCACGAGCTGCCGGAATGCATCTTATAATCGCTACACAGCGTCCCACAAAGGAAGTCGTTACAGGACTTATCAAGGCGAATATCCCGTCGAGGATCGCACTGAGAGTTGCCTCCGACCTTGATTCGAGACTTATACTGAATGAAAACGGCGCCGAAAAGCTTCTCGGACAAGGTGATATGCTCTACTTCCCCACTACATTCGCAAAGCCTCTGCGTGTGCAGAACTGCTTCACCTCCGACAAAGAGGTCGCCGCTGTTGTTGACTACATAAAGAACGGCTCGGGCGATGTGGAATACGATGCCGATATCATGAACGAGATCGAAAACAACATCCCGACCGCCAAGGGAGAAAAGAACGAAAAGCCGCAGGACAACGGCAAGAGCTACGACAACGGTACCGATGAAGATGTCATCGAACGCGCTATAGAATGCGTTGTTGACAACGGACAATGTTCGACATCATATCTTCAGAGAAAGCTGAAGCTCGGATATGCAAGAGCCGCAAGGATCGTCGATGAGCTTGAGGATATGGGTATCGTGGGTCCCGCGGACGGGGCAAAGCCGAGACAGATACTCATGAGCAAGGAAGTATATATGCAGAAAAAATACGGGACTGACAGTGAGATGTTCAGACAGGCGATGGGACAGACCGATCAGCCCGGCGAGGTCTGATATATCTTATCATTGAAAAAAACAGCGACACAAAAACAGCGGGACATTTCCGAAAAACGGAAATGTCCCGCTGTTTTTATATCATTTTATGGATTATATAGATCAGTTCTTATCAGCTATAGCTGCAACGCCGGGAAGAACCTTGCCCTCGAGGTATTCAAGGGATGCGCCGCCGCCTGTTGAGATGTGAGACATCTTATCTGCAAAGCCGAGCTGAACGACTGCTGCTGCGCTGTCGCCTCCGCCGATGATCGTTGTAGCATCTGTCTCGGAGAGAGCCTTTGCTACTGCGATAGTACCCTTTGCAAGAGTGGGGTTCTCGAATACGCCCATAGGACCGTTCCAGACAACTGTCTTTGCGGACTTTGCAGCCTCTGCGAAGAGAGCGGCTGTCTTTTCACCGATATCAAGACCTTCCATATCAGCGGGGATCTTGTCGGAATCAACGGTCTTTACATCAACGGGAGCGTCGATAGGATCGGGGAAGCCTGTAGCGATAACCGTATCTATGGGGAGAAGGAGCTTCTTGCCGTTCTTTTCAGCCTTTTCCATCATTTCCTTGCAGTACGAGATCTTTTCGTCATCAACGAGCGACTTGCCTACCTCATAGCCCTTTGCCTTGAGGAATGTATAAGCCATACCGCCGCCGATGATGAGTGTATCGCACTTCTCAAGAAGATTGGAGATAACGTTCAGCTTGTCTGCGACCTTGGCACCGCCGAGGATAGCAACGAAGGGACGAACGGGGTTCTCAACGGCATTGCCGAGGAACTTGATCTCCTTCTGCATAAGATAGCCGACTGCAGTCTCCTTTACAAATGCTGTAACGCCTACTGTAGAAGCGTGAGCGCGGTGCGAGGAACCGAATGCGTCCATTACGAATACCTGACCGTCAACGAGTTCAGCGAGTTCCTTGGAGAAGCCTTCGCCGTTCTTGGTCTCGTCAGCGCCGCGGAATCTGGTGTTCTCGAGAACTACGATCTCGCCTTCATTCATCTCGGCAACTGCCTTCTTTGCGTTGTCGCCGACAACAGTATCGTCAGCAGCGAAAGTTACCTTTGTATTAACGAGCTCACCGAGTCTTGCAGCTGCGGGAGCAAGAGAGAACTTAGCCTCCGGACCGTTCTTCGGCTTGCCGAGGTGCGAGCAGAGAACTACCTTTGCACCGTTCTCAACGAGCTTGTTGATCGTGGGGAGAGCGGCTGTGATACGGTTATCATTGGTGATCTTGCCGTCCTTGAGGGGAACGTTGAAGTCTACTCTTACGAGTACCTTCTTACCCTTTACATTAATGTCGTCAACACTGACCTTGTTTAAACCTGCCATAGCAATGACATCCTTTCATTTAATACTTCCGCTTGCTCAGCGGTGATCCATAGTAAACGACACTGAAAGCGCAATTTCTTATGCCGTTGACTATACATATAACTATTTTATACCATTTTGTAAGAATTTGCAATAGCCTTACAGATTTTTTTATCAAAATATCTCCGGAGTCACGGCGCAATGACGATATAACCGCGCAGGAGCGCACTTTCCCGACATATTGAGCTGTATTTTACATATAACTGCCTGTTGATATTTTTCGTTATTTTGCACAAAATAATGTGCAGTGAGAGCATCAGACGGACATATAAAGTAGTTTACTTTACGCCTGTATCATGTGCTTCGTACTGTTTCATCTTCCGAAAGGTTACAAATGATTTAAAAAATGTCTAATTATTTTGTTAGTACAGTGTTGACATGAAAGAAAAAAAGGTGTATTATAGATATGTATATGGATATACAGACAGCAATTGTATCAGTATACCCGGAAATATACTGCAGACGGCAGCACCGCATCTGACTGCCGCTGCATTTTCATGGAGAATGACGCTATGTATTTTGGAAGCGTAAAATTTTTCAAGCAGGTCATATATTCTTTTGTTATCTGCGCTGCGGCACTGATGGCAGCTTTTGCACTTTTTTTTGGTATAATATGCTCTGCTGACAGCAGCAATGCGATACCTGTCAGTCTTCCGTCTGTCGAGACGGGAGTTCCCGGAGACACCATCAGCGCATCCGCACTCAATGTCCCGGATGGCACTACGATCGATCAGGTATATCTCGCACTTGCCGCAAAGGGATATGACGATTATGATATCATAGAGTTTCTGAGCTCAGAAAACAGCTCGGCTCTGGAAAATTATATCAACAGAGCAGTGACAGAATATACCGATTCGGAAAAGATAGAATCCGATGCCCCAGTGACTGCCGGGAGCAATACAGCTTCGGCTGTGGATTCGGTGTGCCTTATATTTGACGGCTCTCCGTCGGCAAATACAGGGGATATACTTTCGATACTGGAGAAATACGACATTTCCTCGCTGTTTCTCGTTGATTCCGGGTGTATCCCCGAAAGCGGATCGTATGAGGATTCTCTTCTGAAACGCATCCACAGCGAAGGGCACGCGATAGGCATACTTTATGACGGCAAAGAGGATGCCTCACTTTATGACACCGAAAGATACGTTTATAGCATAACAGCCGAAAGACCGCGGCGCTTTGACAGCACAAGACTTATCTACAGCACATACATTGGCAGCGATGTCCCCTCTTGGAGCTCAGCGTATACGGCTGCCATATCCGCAGCGGAAAGCTCCGACGGCTTTGCAGTGCTCGGTTTCTGCGGCAGCGAGGGCGGAGAGGTCGGTATCTCTGCGCTTGAAGATGTGATCGTTCGCCTTGAAAAGGAAGGTTTTTCTTTTACAGGCAATTCCTCGTCCGGACAGTGACATATTCTCTGCCGCATCATGCGGCATCAAACGGCATAAATCCGTAAGATACAGAAAGGGATCGTCCTAAAAATGAGTTTAAAGGATAATTTCAATCAGGCTCTGAAAGAGATCCTGAAAAATGAAGGTATCATAGGTAAAAATCTATCCGAGGAATCAAAAAAAGACAGCAGTCTTGACGGCTTTCTCGGAAGACCGGATGATGAATCGCTGAAGGAGGCTGTCACAGGAGCCGCCTCCTCTGCCGAAGATGCATCACTGCGTGAAAACGTCTCCCCCGAAGAGCCGGTGCAGCAGGAAGCAGCACCCGAGAACTCTGTGCATACACAGTACGATCACTACAATGATCATAATGACTATTCATCGCAGCGCGGCGACCACTACAGAGAGCCGCCGCCGCTCCATACCTACAGGCCGGAGCCTGCCGAGGAACAGCGCAGTTCCGAGGAACTGACGGTCATCTCGAAGAATATCATGATATCGGGAGGCACGATCACTGGTTTTTCCAATGTCAGGGTGGACGGCAGCGTCAACGGTGATATAAGGATATCCAAGGATGTGAGCCTTACAGGCAAGCTCGTCGGCAATATTGAATGCAACAATGCGATGATGGCAGGCTCGTCGATGCAGGGCAATGTACATTCCAAGGGTCAGGTCCGCATGGACAAGGACAGCGTGCTTCTCGGCGATATCACTACTCAGTATCTCGATATCAACGGAAGAGTAAAAGGCAATATTGAAGTCAGCGGCAAAGCAGAGTTCAAAAATGACGCTATAGTTATCGGAGACATAAATGCAGCGGCGATAACTGTGCTTGACGGAGCCATCATCAAGGGCTTTGTCAATACAACGTTTTTGCAGGACAGCTCTGCAAACGTTTTCCCCGATACGATATCTGTCAGCGATCAATAATATAAACCAGATGGAAGGACGGTATATTTTATGCCTAATACTAAAAATAACGATATTCTCGGAGACCTTGATTTTGAGCTTCCGCCTCTGCCCCAGATAAAAAAGCCCGCTGATTTTTCTTTCAGCAGCACGGCGGAAGCTTCATATACAGAATCATCAGATGAACCGGCAGTATCCGATACCGATTATGCGGATACGAACAGCGATACCTACTCCGGCGGCAATTACAGCGGCGAGAGCTATGACGACAATTCCGGAGAATACAGTGAAGAAAGCTATGACGGCAGTTATTCCGGGCAGTCCTACAGTGAGGAAAAAGCTCCCGTATATACAGAGCAGACAGACGAAAGCACAGAGGAGGATTATTCACAGACCGATTATTCGCAGTTTACAGAAGAAAACATCTATGGTGATGTTCCCTCCACTCCTTTCATCAGTGATATCGGACGTAACAGGAAGCCGGTTTCGCGCCCCGAGGGACTTTCAGACGTCAGCAGCGCGGATGTTGTGACAGATGACTTCACATCTCTTCCGCCGCTGAAAAAAAATACGGGCATCAACGATATATCACCTTCTGATATCAATGTAAGCGATGTTACATATTCCGAGGCTGAAATAAGCCGTGCCGAAAAGCTTACCATAGATCCCAATGATATAGATGTAGATAAATTTGATCTTCCGCCGCTCAAAAAGCCGTCACCTCCCAAAAATGCCGGAGGCGCGCGCGTCACAGCTCCCGCCCGTTCGGATGATATGCTCACTCCGGATCCGGCATCGGATATGAGTTTTGATAACGGAAAGAGCCGTTTGTCTGCCACTGACAAGAATGTATACAACAGAGAGGAAGCTCTCCCTGATGACAGTGCTCTGAGCGACATCGACCCGAGCAATATCATTCTCGATGATATGGACAAGAAGAGCAAGCATTCCGGCAGCACTTCCACAGACCGCGATGCGGCCGCAGCCATAAAGAATATGGTCATGATGGACGATATGGATATGGCTTTGGATGAAAAGCCTATCCTTGAGGATCTGAGCAACGAGTATACGACAGTAAAGGAGCGCATAAGGACCGAGGACCTTTCCACAAAGGATAAGCTCGCCGACAATGAAAAGCAGGCGATCAAGCAGAGGATGCAGGACGAGATCAACCGCCGTCCCGAAAACTTCAATATGAAGGCAAGTCAGGCGATGTACAACCGCCTCATGGATGAAAAGCGCATCAAAAAAGCTAAGCAGGGATTTGCGCTCACACTTGTTACGATGTTCCTCGGACTTGCATCTGCCGGTGCGACATTCGTCGGCATCGGAAGAAGTGAGATAGATAACTATACTCTGTATATACTTCTTTCGATCGGCACAGCACTGTTCTCTCTCCTTCTGATGATAAAGGCAAAGCCTGTCAAAACTCTTTCGACGCTTTATTTCCTTGCGAATTCCGCTGTTCTTGCGATCCCCGGACTTGTAATGTATATCGTGAACCAGCGCAAGATCGACCCCGATATCGCAAAGAACAATCCTGATTTCAATAAGATGGTGATCTGGTTCGCGATCGCACTGATATTCAGTCTTGCTTCATTCATAATGCTTGTTTCCAGCAAGACTATGGATGCATACTATACAAACGATACAAGCAGCAATTAACAATACACCCGTGCTGCTGCGGGATATACAGCAGCACACACCTATAAAACCGAACGGAGGCCGGCCGTATGTCTGAAAACAGTGAAATATCAGCAAGGATCATACAGAAGCGCAGAGAAAAAGGTCTTACGCTTTATGAAGTTGCCAAGAAAGTCGGAGTTGCCGCCTCTACGATACAGAGGTATGAAAACGGGTCTATCAAGAACTTCAAGGCACCTGTACTCAATGCCATAGCTGCGGCTCTGGGTGTGACACCGGAATGGCTTTGCGGAAAAAGCCAGGCTGACAGGTCATACGCTATGCCCAGAAATGTATATCCGGCAGACCTCGGTGATTACGCGCGAGTTCCCGTGATCGGACGTGTTGCTGCCGGTCTTGCCTGCCACGCCGAGGAAAATATCGAGTATTATGAATATGCTTCAAAAGATCTCATAAGAAGCGGATCAGACTATGTTTATCTGAAGGTGATCGGCGATTCGATGAGCCCGCTCATAATGGAGGGCGATCTTGTGCTCGTTCGCTGCCAGGAGATCGTTGAAAGCGGTGAATATGCCGTCGTCCTCATAGACAACGAGGACGGAGTGGTAAAAAAGGTCAATTTTGGCAGGAATTATATCGAACTGATAAGCATCAACCCGTATTATCCTCCGAGGAGATTTGAAGGAAACGAAATGGAGAGGATACGAATTTTCGGCAAGGTGATCGAAAGCAAGAGAAAATTCTGAGCATTATGATCGGCAGGTGAAAATAGTTGAACAGCGGAGAAATAGACGCTATTATCAAAGCAACTCCGCCAAACGGAACAGCATTGCTTCCGTGCGGTGAATTTGAAGGGCCGATAGTGATCTCACATCCGTGTACGATATGCGGGAATAATACCACTATCTGGTGCCTGAACGGCACTTCGGCGGATATAAGATCGGATAATGTCACCCTGCGGGACATAACTATTGAAACAACAGGCGGTGGTGCGGACAGTGCGGCGATAGATTCCCACGGTCACAATACCGCCTTTGAAAATATCACGGTATACGGCAATACACTCGGAATCGACGGAGACAGCGGGACATGGGAGATACCTGATGTGATAAGGCTCGGACGGATACCCGCAAACGAGGAATTTATATTCTATGCAGAGATACGTATCCCGGCAGCTGCTCATCTGATTAATAATATCAGCGGTGTCTCGGTATCCCCTACTGAGCTGCCCCCCGGAAAAAGCTGTCTTTGTTTTACAGTTGACCCGCTTGCCGAAGGAGTTTCTGTCTGCGGCGATATAGAGTTCTGCTCTGTACTCAGAAGAAAAACCGTTATCACTTTTTCCGCATCCGATCCGTCACGCGGATTTGCACCTGATATAAACAGCGGAAGGCTCGTAAATCAGGTATCCGATCAGATAGAATACATACCACCTCAGAAAAATAGCAAGCAGACATCTTCGGAAAGACCCGATACTGCTGTCAAGACTGCGGAGCAGACACCTGTTCGGGATGAGATCATGCATGACCATGATAATGCTCTGCCTTCAAGACCGTATGATATGAGTTATATGGGTGTCAGCGCTGTGATACGCAGCCGATCGCCGGGATTTATAAGGCTTTGCCGCGGACAGCGTATAAATATCGAACAGATGCTTGGCGATGGTATCATCAGCATAGAGCTGTTTTACTCGTCAATGGACAAAAATCTCGATATAGACGCATACACATTCCTGCTCGACCATTACGGCAGGGCTGTGACCGATGAAAATGTGATCTTTTTCGGGAACACTTCCTATGCGAACAATGCCGTATGCTATTCCGACACAGGACAGCACAGACAGGTGATAATAGATCTTGTGCGTATTCCATACAGCATAGAACGCATCACTATAGCATATGATATATATGGCGACGACAGCAGCAAGACATTCCGTATGCTGCACGACGGAATTGTCATGATAAAGTGCGGAAAAAGATGTGCCGAGCTGCCGCTTATTGATCTCGATAATGAAAAAACTATCGTTGCAGTTGAATTGTACAGAAATAACAGACTGTGGAGATTATCCTCAGTTGTAAGCGGGTATCAGGGCGGGATCGCGAATCTCTGCGAGAGCTACGGCATTACGGTGACAGATTGATAAGAATCCCACTAATGTTTTATATATTGAGGAATAAATGAAAGTTATATTTTTTCTTTTAACTGTTGTTTTTGGAACTCTTATTTTACATATTGATGTTTATGCGACGCCCAAAGACAGTCTGACAGTTTATTCGTACAATATTCCGGATAATGCCGAGTACATTGATATTCTCATACAAATGAAAACGTCTGATGAACATTATATTGATATCAATAAGGCAAATTTGGAAATGTACGATTTCGATTACAGTAAATTAGTCGGATACATCGACAGTGAAGGCTATTTGAGCCTGTCCTGTCATTACAAAGACAACTATACAAAAATGAAGATAGACGAATAGATAAAGGTGACAGGGAAGAAACACAGAATAATTTTATTCTGAAAAAAGGTGATGAAGGAAATCTTCTTCTTGACGGAGATCTAATGATCCCGCTGTATAATGAAAAATATAGGTTAAAAGTTGCAGTTCTGGACAAGAATGGCAGCATAATACAAACTTCAGACTCGTTCGATATTATTAATGATTCCGGTTACCTTGAATACGATATTCATTATGATGTACTGAATAATCAAATTGAACTTGACTGGAATAAGTATTACAATGATTTTTCACACCACAAATTTGCTTTTGATTTGATAATCTTATTATTGATCGCGATATTCGTCTTGCTAATATTTATAATGACAAAAATTATATGTATAATGACAAAAGTCATTAACTTTATCAGAAGGAAATATGCAGAAAAAAGAAAACAATAAAAAACTGTTTTAAGTCCACAATTGGACTTTCACCGCCAAATTACTGACCATTTCGGGCGAACACAAGAAAACGGACACGGCTATTTATTGAGCAGTGTCCGTGATTTTTTTATACTGTTCTTTGCAGCAGATATTCCGTTCAGATCTTTTCCGCTATGCAGCTTCCCATTTCGGAGCAGGATACGAGCTTCATGCCCTCGGACATGATATCGCCTGTTCTGATATTATCATTAAGAACAGCATTTACTGCATTCTCAACATCATCAGCCTCAGCCTGCATATCGAACGAATAACGCAGGAGCATTGCTGCCGAAAGTATGGTCGCAATGGGATTTGCCTTGTTCTGACCGGCAATATCCGGAGCAGATCCGCCGCTCGGTTCATAGAGACCGAACTTTGTCTCGTTCATGCTCGCCGAAGCAAGCATACCTATCGAGCCTGTTATCATCGAGGCTTCATCCGAAAGGATATCGCCGAACATATTCTCTGTAACAAGCACATCGAACTGTGCGGGATCCTTTACAAGCTGCATCGCGCTGTTGTCTACGAGCATATGCTCGACAGTCACCTCGGGATAATCCGCAGCGACCTCGTTTATGACTTTTCTCCACAGGCGTGAAGAATCAAGCACATTTGCCTTGTCAACGGAAGTCACCTTTTTCCTGCGCTTCATAGCTACATCAAATGCCTTTATCGCTATCCTGCGTATCTCGTTCTCGTTATAGGAAAGCGTGTCAACAGCAGTCATCACACCGTTTATCTCTTCGGTTTTCCTTTCGCCGAAATAAAGACCGCCGGTGAGTTCGCGCATGATGAGCAGATCAAAGCCGCGGGAGCTTATCTCCTCCTTCAGCGGACACGCTCCGGCAAGCTGGGGATAAAGCACAGCGGGACGAAGATTCGCAAAAAGACCGAGTGATTTTCTTATTTTCAGCAGTCCTGCCTCGGGACGGCGATCCGGCGGGAGCTTATACCACGGGGATGTGGTCGTATTTCCGCCGATAGAACCCATAAGAACAGCATCGGCAGCCTTGCAGCGTTCGATAGTCTCATCTGTGAGCGGAACCCCGTATGCGTCTATCGAGCACCCGCCCATAAGAAGCTGATCGTACTCGAATGTATGACCGTACTTTTCTGCGATCCTGTCAAGTACCTTTATCGCTTCGGAAACGATCTCGGGACCTATACCGTCGCCCTTGATGACAGCAATTTTCTTGTCCATTTTTATCAAAGCTCCTCCTTTATCTGCTGCATTACTGCAATGAATTGAGCAGTCCGCCGGCTCCTATGATCTCAAGGATAAAATCGGGGAACGGCTCTGCCTGGAATGTTTTTCCGGAAGTAAGATCGTTGATAACGCCACTGTCAAAATCTATCTCGACGACATCGCCGTTGGATATAGCCTTTGCAGCTTCATCACATTCGAGGATAGGCAGACCGATATTTATAGCATTCCTGTAGAATATCCTTGCAAATGTGGAAGCGATGACACAGGATATACCGCTTTCCTTTATTGCGATCGGAGCGTGCTCTCTCGATGAACCGCAGCCGAAATTCTGGTCGGCAACGATAATGTCGCCTTCCTTTACCTTATTTACAAAATCCTTGTCTATATCCTCCATGCAGTGAGCCGCGAGCTCCTTGTGATCGGAGGTGTTGAGATAACGTGCGGGGATGATAACGTCGGTATCAACATTATCGCCGTATTTATGTACATTGCCGCAGACCTTCATTATAGATGACCATCCTTTCTGTATTATACCGGGCGCCGTCCTTGACGAAACGCGCTGACGTTCATACTCTCCTCTTTAATAGCAGAGGAGAAATATATGACATCAGACTGCAATATTCTCGGGTGATGCTATAGAGCCCTTTATTGCAGATGCAGCCGCAACAGCGGGAGAAGCAAGATATATCTCGGATTCGGGATGTCCCATGCGTCCGACGAAATTCCTGTTTGTCGTGGCAACAGCGCGTTCGCCCTTTGCAAGTATACCCATATGTCCGCCGAGGCAGGGACCGCAGGTAGGTGTCGATACTACGCAGCCTGCCATTATGAATGTCTCAATCCAGCCGTTTCTGAGTGCTGTGAGATATACCTCCTGTGTTGCGGGGATAACTATGCATCTTACGCCCTTTGCAATGTGATTTCCCGACAGTATATTTGCAGCCATTTCCATATCCTCGATCCTGCCGTTCGTGCATGAGCCGATAACGACCTGATCTATGGGTATATCTCCTACTTCATCTATTGTCTTAGTATTTTCGGGAAGATGCGGGAATGCAACTGTGGGTCTTATCTTGGAAAGATCTATATCATACACCTTTTCATATTCGGCATCATCATCCGCCTTGTATATCTGATATTCACGGTTCACGCGGTTGAGCTCATAATTCTCGGTGATCTCGTCAACATCGAATATACCGTTCTTGGCGCCCGCTTCGATAGCCATGTTCGCCATTGAAAGACGTGCATCCATAGAGAGGTTCTTCAGTCCGCTGCCGGAAAATTCCATAGACTTGTACAATGCACCGTCAACACCGATCATACCGATAATATGCAGTATAACATCCTTGCCCATGACATATTTACCGAGCTCGCCGGTGATATTGAACTTTATTGCAGAAGGCACCTTGAACCATGCCTCACCCGTTGCCATACCAGCTGCCATATCCGTCGAACCGACGCCTGTGGAGAATGCTCCGAGAGCACCGTATGTACAGGTGTGGCTGTCAGCGCCGATAACGCAGTCGCCGGGAGCAACTATGCCTTTTTCGGGAAGGAGCGCGTGCTCTATGCCCATTGCTCCGACATCAAAATAATTGGATATATCATATTTGCCCGCAAAAACACGGCACTGCCTGGTATTCTCGGCAGATTTTATATCCTTGTTGGGTGTGAAATGATCCATTACCATAGCGATCTTGTCGTTGTCAAACACGCCTGTAAATCCGTGCTTTTCAAATTCATTGATCGCTACGGGAGTGGTAACGTCATTTCCGAGGACCATATCCAGCTTGCATTTCACAAGCTGACCTGCACGGACATTGTCCTGCCAGGTATGTGCTGCGAGGATCTTCTGAGTCATAGTCATTCTCATTTTTTACGATCATCCTTTCAATCAGTCTGTAATACCGTTTGCTGCCTTGACAGCAGTGAGAGTATTTTTCATGAGCATTGCGATAGTCATAGGTCCGACTCCGCCGGGAACAGGTGTTATATATCCTGCCTTTTTCTCGCATTCATCATAACACACATCGCCGCATAGCTTGCCTTCTTCGTTTCTGTTCATGCCGACATCTATAACGACTGCGCCCTGCTTTACCATATCGGCAGTTACGAAATTGGCCTTTCCGACAGCCGAAACGAGTATATCCGCATTTGCACATATCTCCTTCAGATCTTTCGTCCGCGAATGACAGACTGTGACCGTACCGTTCTTGTGCAGGAGAAGCATAGCCATAGGCTTGCCTACGATATTGCTCCTGCCGATAACAACACAGCTCTTACCGCACGGGTCGATACCTGTCTCGGCAATAAGTTCCATGACTCCTGCAGGAGTACATGGCAGGAACTTATAGTCACCGATCATTATATGCCCGACATTTTCGGGATGAAAAGCATCTACATCCTTCTCGGGGACGATAGTATTTATCACGGCGTGCTCATCGATCTGCTCCGGCAGAGGTAGCTGAACAAGTATACCGTTCACTCTGCTGTCGTTATTGAGCTTTTCAACAAGTGAAAGCAGCTCCTCTTCGGTCGTATCCTGAGGAAGCGCGTATTCATACGATGTTATACCCACCTCTGAGCACGCTTTTTTCTTGTTGTTAACATAGACTCTTGATGCGGGATTATCCCCTACTATAACAACAGCAAGTCCCGCCTCGATACCGCGGCTTTTCAGCTGCTCGATCTCCTTTTTCACATCTGCCTTGACTCTTGCCGAAACAGCCTTTCCGTCAATCCGTACTGCCATTTTCATTTCCCTCCGTATCATTATTGTTTGATTCATCATCAGCTATGATCTTCTGATCCGCGCTGAGTTCCGGATTTTTCTTTTTGTATCTGTCTTCTTTTTTCTGCCGGCGCTTCTGTTCATCTTCCTTTATCCTGGCTTCGGCATCCTTCAGCAGCTTTGCGGATTCTTCCGTATCAACATAAAGAACAGGTGCTTTTCCTTTTGATATCTTTATGCGCATGGTGATGAGGAATACGAGCGATACTGCGAATATCACAAAAGCAAGCAGCTGTGAGACACGTACAGGACCTATCATAAGGCTGTCTGTGCGAAGTCCTTCGACAAGAGCTCTTTCAAGTCCGTACCAGCAGAGATACATCATGAATAGCTCACCGTCATATTTGCGCTTTTTGTGGAAAATATGAAGAAGCAGGAATCCGAGCAGACACCATGCCGATTCATAGAAAAAGCATGGATGGACAGGAAGGAACGGATCGACTGTAACACCGGTCGTTTCATAGATATGCTGTCCGTTTACTGCAAGAAAATTCTGTATGCATCCGCTCGACATACCCCACGGCAGAGTTGTGTTCGTGCCGAAGCACTCATGATTGAAAAAATTGCCCCATCTGCCTATGCCCTGACCGATAAGAAATCCCATTGATGCGATATCGAGCAGCGGGAGCAGCCGTATTTTCCTTATCTTTGCAGTGATCCCGCCGACGAGCAGCGCCCCGATTATCCCGCCGAATACCGCAAGACCGCCGTTTCTCGTATTGAATACATCTTTTATGCTTTTGTACTGCTCAATATTGAACAGTACATAATAGAGCCTTGCTCCGACTATACCGCCTATAAAACCGGCAAATACTGCATCGCTTACTTTATCTCCGTCAAGTCCGAATTCCTTCATATGTTTGAAGCAGTATATCAGCGCGAGCATAAGTCCGACAGCAATAATGATGCCGTACCATTTTATCGACAGTGTGCCAAGCCTGAACGCCTCTCCGTTGACCTCAAGGCTGATGCCAAGCCCCGGAAAGGTGATCTGATACCATGGCAGAGCGTCAAGTGTTACCGTTTCCATCCGAAACTCCCTCCGTTCTGACAGGATCAATTATCGAAAGCACCGATCTGTTTATATCAAACTGCTTTCTGAGCCTTTTTTCGATATCTTCAAGCGTTACCGAGGCAACGATATCCATTTCGGTAAATGCATTTGTCCCTTCAAGCGTACAATTTATCATATTTGTAGCAAGAGCCTCCGGGATATTAAGATCGCGGATAAGTCTGCCGTAATATGACTTGCGCACGTTCTCGAAACGTTCTTCCTCGAATCCGCACTCCATGCGGCGCGTGATCTCTTGGTTTATAAGTTCATATACCTTTTCCGGATCCTTTGATTCTCCCTCGAATATCGGAACGAAGAATCCGCTTCCGCTGAACACCTCCGAACCGAAGGTGGAATTGATAAGACCGCTGTCATACAGCTTCTTGTAAAAATCAGTGCTTTCATCGGCGAGCAGTGATAGGATTATATTTGTTTCGACATCTGCGCGGATAAGCTCGTCACCCTCATAGGCACAGCTCTTGTAACCGATATTGAACAGCGGATTTGCGACCTCGAAGCTCTGACGGACGATCCTTTTAACAGGCTCGTCTGGTTCGTCCGGGAAGCTCACTTCAAGATCCATATCCTCATCAGGCTTGAGTATCCTGTCGCAAAGTTCTATTATTCTGTCCTCGTCAACATCTCCTGCGATGCTCAACACCATATTGTTGAGGTTATAGAACGAATAATAGCACTTGTAGAGCAGTTCGGGTGTTATCTCGGCTATACTTTCGACCGTACCCGCGATATCTATCTTTACGGGATTGTTCTTGTACAGCCCGCCTAGCATATTGAACATTATCCTCCATTCGGGCTTGTCGTCATACATACGGATCTCCTGCCCGATGATACCCTGCTCCTTGGCGACTGTTTCCTCGGTGAAATACGGCTTTCTCACAAAATCGAGAAGTATTGAAAGAGAATCGTAAAAATTGTCCGTGCAGCTGAAAAGATAACACGTTCTGTCAAAGCTGGTATATGCATTTCCCGATGCGCCCGTTTTCGCATATAGACTGAAAACATCGCAGTCCTCATTCTCAAAAAGCTTGTGTTCGAGATAATGTGCGATACCGTTCGGGACAGTGACAAAATCCTTCTCGCCCTTTGTGCGGAACGTTGTATTGACCGAACCGTATCTTGTCCCGAAAAGCGCATGAGAGGTGCTGTAGTCCTTCATTTTCCATATGCATATGCGAAGCCCTGAATCGTGCTTTATCAGAACATAGCTCTCGCCGGTGCGGCTGTCGGAAATAACCTTTCTTTCCATATCGGCATTACTCCTTTCCTGTAAGGATATACACGGTATCAAGTCTGACGCTTTCAGCCGCCGCGATAATATCATCCTTTGTCACAGCTTTGATGCGTTCGATCTCCTTCTCCGGAGAAATGACCTCCTGTCCTGTGATGAACCGGTTCATATATCTGTTTGCGATCCTTGACGGTATATCGTTTATTCCCTTCAGGGAATTGATTATCGCAAGTCTTGCACTGTTTATCTCATCATCGGTAAAGTTTCCTTTCCTGATCTCTTCAAGCTGCGCAAGAATCTCTTTTTTTGCGGGTTCGAGATTGTCATGCTCGACACCGCAGTCAACGAAGAGAACTCCTTTTCTGTCATCCTTGAAGCCGCAGGGGCAATAGTAACAGAGACTGAGCTTTTCTCTTACATTGGAAAACAGCTTGGAAACAGGCGTTTCTCCGTATAAGGCGCTGAACATCCTCATAGCAGCCTGATCTTCAAAGCTCGTCTTGAATGCAAGGATCATCTTGCTCTGCATGATGCTGAGCCGTTCTGTCCTGGATGCTATCTCTGTTTTCAGAGGAGAACGCTTTATCGCATCAAATGTATCATATTCCCTTTCAAGCGATCTGAACGGTGCAAGGAGCTTATCCTTATTCTGTAAAGGCATATCCTTGCCAATATATATGATCTCTGCTCCTGCTGAACTCAGGATCTTTCTGTATCTGCTGTATGCAGACTGCGGTGTGAGCTTTGCGGCATCCTCACGGCTCCCAGTTTCGGGAACAGACGCAGGCTCAACGCAGTATATCAGCTCGGCTGCCCGCAGAAAAGCATATGCCCGCTTGTTATTGATCTCTGCATCGATATCATCAAGCAATTCCTGCTTTTTCAGAGCAAAATCATCTGCGGCAAAAACACCGTTCTGAAGGTGCGGATCAAATATGCATCCCACGAACGTTTCTATAAGCTCATCGAATATTTTTTCCTTATTGATCGTATATTCATCATTAATACAGCTTGCAGAAAGCATTATCACCTGATAATCTCCTGCCTTGGATACGCCTCCCCTGATATTTGCTCCATAGAGCGATTCGAGCTTTCTGCTCAGTTCGGTAACACTCGGATATACCGCACTTGAATCGGTCAGTATGGACGGAAGGATCGCATTTGCGGATGCATTCTCAGCTTTTATCGGTTCAAAGAAGCTGACGCATATAGTATTGGTCTTCAGACGGCTGTCGATTATCTCCGTGTAGGAGATGCCGCTGCAAACTTCCTCACGCTTATAAGTGATCGGCACAAAAACAACTCCTTTACTGCTCTGTACGCAAAGCATACAGCAAAACACATATTATATTATAGCATAATAAAAATGATTTTTCCACTGTTTTTATTATATTCTCACACAATTTACACAGATCATTCGGCGCGGCGCAGTACCTCCTCGGCATTTCTCAGCGCAGTCTCGGTAATGTCATCGCCGTTCATTATACGTGCGATCTCGTATTTTCTGCCTTCAAAATCGAGCTGACGCACCGAAGTATAGGTCCTTTCGTCCCTTGTCTGCTTCTCTATGAGCAGATGATTGTCAGCAAGCGCCGCAAGCTGTGAAAGATGCGTCACACAGATGACTTGTTTGCTCCCCGAGACGCTTTTCAGCTTGATACCGATCTTCTGAGCGGCACGCCCGCTTACTCCCGTATCTATCTCATCGAATATCAGAGTATGGATATCGTCCTTGTCAGCCACCACGTTTTTAATGGCAAGCATTATCCTTGACAGCTCTCCTCCTGATGCGATCTTTGAAAGTGGCTTCATCCCCTCGCCGGCATTCGTGGAGATAAGGAATTCGATGCTGTCCATACCGCAGCCCGTGAGCTTTCCCTGCTGCTGAAGGACACTCAGCTTTACATTCGGCATATTCAGGAACGCAAGCTCGGATTCTATCCTGTCAACAAAGACCTCGCCCGCGTTTTTACGCCTCTGTGAGAGCCTCTTTGCCTTTTCCGTGACCTCTGTGAGCAGTTTTTCACGCTTTGCGGCATATTCACTTATGTGCTCGCTGCTGCAGCCTATCTGCTTTTCCTCTTCAAGAGCAGAATCATAGCTTGCAATCACATCTGCAAGCGAAGGTCCGTATTTCTTTTTCAGAGAATTGAGCAGATCAAGTCTTGCGGATATTTCAGCAGCCTTTCCCGGGTCGATCTCTATCCTCTCGGACAAGCGCAGTATTTCCGAGGAAATATCTTCAAGCTCAACCCTGACGCTGTCAAGCCGCTTTATCAGCGGTGCAAGCCCCGAAACGATACTGCCGTAAGGCGATACTTCGCTTATGATATCGGCAGCTATACCGGCTATACCTTCGTTATCCTCGTCGCCGTCAAGCATATGATATGCAGCCGAGAGCGCCTGAGATATCTCGATGCTGTTTTCGGCTGTTTTAAGTTCATTCTCAAGGAGCTCGTCTTCGTTTTCTTCGATCTCCGCTTCGCCTATCTCCTTGATGCGCTGCATAACGATCTCGGCTCTGCCTGCTCTTTCGCGTTCTTCATCAACGAGCTTTTTCAGGGTGCGCGAAACGCTCTGCAGTTCATGAAATGCCGTGCGGTAATCCTCAACATCGCCTTCAAGATCACCGAAGCTGTCGAGTATACCGAGATGCTTTTCCGGTGAGAGCAGTATCTGATTATCATGCTGACCGTGGATATTTACCAGCAGCTCCCCTATTTCACGTATCACCGCGATAGTTGCGGTCCTTGAATTGACTCTTGCAACACTGCCGCCGTCGGCCATGATCTCACGGGTTATCGAGATCTGTCCCTCATCATGTGAGATGCCGAGTTCATCGAGCTTTGCGGCAGTATTATCCGAAATATCGGTAAAAAGCGCGGTTATGACTGCCTTGTCGCAGCCCGCACGCACGATATCCTTTGTGACGCGCTGGCCGAGCACAGCATTGATCCCGTTTATAAGTATGGATTTACCTGCACCCGTTTCTCCGGTAAACACATTGAAGGAATCTGAAAACGGGATCACAGCCTCACTTATCACCGCAAGATTTTTTATATAAAGCTCTTTAAGCATTATAACGATTTCCTTTCAGAAAATGCATATCGCTTTGGCAAAGATCATTTATTATTTTCAAAACATAACTGATTTATCTCATCCACAAGTTCTTCCGCCATGTTCTCTGTGCGCATAAGAACAAATATCGTATCATCGCCTGCCAGCGTACCCACGACTCCCCGGCAGTCCAGCCTGTCAAAAACAGCACAGGCCGCCTGTGCCATACCGTTATGACATCTGAAAACAACGGTATTCATCGCATAATCGGCACTTATCACAGCATCCATGAAGATCGGCGGCAGCATATTAACTATAACGGCATCTCCGACCACATATTTCTGTCCGCCGTTCCCGTCGTCCGCTTTTTTCAGACGGAGCGCCTTGATATCCCGAGAGAGCGTTGCCTGCGTAACGATGATATCTTCCTTTGCGAGCATCTTGCGCAGCTTTCCCTGTGTATCTATATTCTCTCTCGCTATTATCTCAAGGATCTTTTCGTGTCTTAACGATTTCACAACTATCTCTCCTTAGCCGTGCACGGGATCATTTGATCGGACGCATAAGCTTATTATTGACAGCGTCATAAAATGAAAATCCGTGGATATCAATAAGCTTCAGATTCTTTTCCGATCTTGAGATCACGACCTTGTCGTTTCTTCCGATGTGTATGTGCGGCTTGCCGTCAGCAATGAAATATACATTCCCGTCATCTGATTTGTGGCTTGCCACAAGCACATGAGATGCCGAAAACAGTATCGTCCTTGATGAAAGAACGTGCGGACATATCGGCGTGAATTCGATGCATTCCACCAGCGGATCAATTATAGGGCCGCCCGCAGAAAGTGCATATGCCGTAGAGCCTGTCGGTGTCGAGAACACGATACCATCTGCGCGGACAGAATTGACCGTCCTTCCGTTTATCGAGATCTCAAAATCGGATATCCTTGAATAAGGGTTGGATATTACAAAATCATTCAGTGCGGCGAATTTTTTTGTATCCCCGTTCTCGCTGACGATCTCGGCATCGAGCATCATCCGCGGTATGATCTCGTATTCCCCGCTTTTCAGTCTTGAAAGTGCGTAAAGCTCGTTGCTTTCCAACGAAGCCATAAAACCGAGCCTGCCCGTATTAATCCCGAGGAGCGGTTTATCAAACTCCGCCGCATAAGGAGCATATCTGATTATTGTACCATCGCCGCCGATCGCAATCATAATATCGCACATTCCGGCGGCCTCACGCTTTTCACAGAGCCTGACTGAGGATATCTCGGAAAACTGCTCTGCATACTGCCTGTCGGCAATGATAGTTATATTCATATCACGCAGTATCCTGCAGACTTCTGTCGTTGCAGAATGTGCATTGTTTTTCTCAAAATTCGCAAACACGGCTATTGTCATTTTACGGATTTTCCTTTCCTGCCAAGTGCCGAAAAAGCACTGTCTACGATATTTCCGACTTCAAAAGCACACTGCGCCGCACCGTGCCTTATATAAGCCAGATATTCGATATTGCCGTCACCGCCGCAGATCGGCGAATGATCCAGAGCATATACGCCGAGACCGTTCGTCCCTGCGCTGCATATGATCTCCATTAGCACTCTTTCATGCACCTTATGAGATCTTACAATACCGTTCTTCCCGATACCGGCTCTTCCGCATTCAAACTGCGGCTTTACAAGCACGGCAGCACAGCCGTTTTCAGACATTATGTCCTTTATTACAGGAAAAATATGGGAAAGAGATATAAACGATACATCGCAGCATACAAAATCAGCACATCCGGCGAAGCTGTCCGCAGTGAGTGTACGTATATCCGTGCCTTCCATATCTATAACACGAGGATCGTTTTTCAGGGCATCATCGAGCTGCCCGTGACCGACATCAACCGCATAGACAGATGCGGCTCCGTTCTGCAGGAGACAGTCAGTAAAGCCCCCTGTAGAAGCGCCGATATCCACGCATTTCTTGCCCTCGACTGAGATACTGAATACCTTCAGAGCCTTTGCGAGCTTTTCACCGCCTCTGCCGACATATCTCGGCAGTTCTCCGACTATATTCACAATATCTTCATCCGTGACCTGCGCCGACGGCTTCAGGCATATACTTCCGTTTTTCTCAACACCGCCGCCGATTATCAGTTCATGTGCCTTTTCACGGCTTCTGACAATTTTTTTTTCAGCGAGATAGACATCAAGTCGCATTTATAATTGTTCTCCGTTCACGATCGTGTTTTTACGGCATTTTCTATATCCGAAAGTACCGATCTGCTGTCAAGTCCGACAGCGGCAAGCGAATCTTCCGGCTTAGCCTGAGCGACAAAGCCGTCAAGAGCCTTTATATTGATGTTTCCCCTGAATCCTGCCGAAAGCAGAGCCGCTTCGGTCTGCATACCGATGCCTCCTGTGCGCATGGATTCTTCAAAAAACAGGATATTGTCATATTTCATCAATATTCCGATCACCTCATCGGAGATCGGATGAATCTTTACAAGTCTGAGCGTATCCGACATGGCATCGGTCAGGCAGCGTCCGATCCTGCCATATGATACCGCGATCGTATCTGTCTTTTTGGAGTTATCATATATATAATCGGAATACGGCCCATCTTCACCGCTTTCGCCCTCGCCCTTGGGATAGCGCACAACTGCGATCCCCTTGTCATCATAGAGTGCTTTTTTCAGACAATTGGTCAGTTCATTGTAGCTGGAGGGAGAATATATCACCGTTCCGGGTATGACAGAAAGCATAGGAACATCAAACAGCCCCTGATGTGTCTCTCCGTCATCTCCGACTATCCCCGCACGGTCTATGCAGAGCACGATATGCACATTCTGTATGGCTGCATCGTGTATCAGCTGGTCAAACGAACGCTGCAGAAAGCTTGAATAAACAGAAAAGACAGGCAGTCTGCCCATCGCTGCGAGCCCGCAGCAGAAAGTAACGGCGTGTTCCTCTGCAATACCGACATCAAAGAATCTTTCGGGAAATTCCGAAGCAAAATACTGGAGTCCCGTAGCATATTTCATTGCTGCGGTAACTGCGCATATCCGTTCATCCTTCTTTCCCTCTTCGAGCAATGCATGACCGAATACACCGGAGAAGCTGTTTTCTTTTATTACCTCGGGATTGCCGTATTTCAGGTCATAGGAACTCACTCCGTGGAATGCTCCGGGATTTCTTTCGGCAGGCAGGAAGCCTTTTCCCTTGATCGTCTTTACGTGTACTATAACCGGCTTATTGACTGCCTTGGCAGCGCTCAGTGTTTTATCAAGCGCTGATATATCATGCCCGTCAACGGGTCCGAGATATACAAATCCCATATCCTCAAACATCGTCGAATGGTACAAAAGCCATTTCAGCGTCGATTTTGAGCCCTGCATTATGCTCTTGATAGCCTTTCCGCCTACCGGCATATTGTCAAGAACATTTTCGGTGCGGTGCTTTGTGTTGACGTATTTTTCATTTCCGCGTATCTTTGTCAGATATTTTGCGATCGCACCTACATTATGCGATATCGACATACCATTGTCATTGAGTATGACGATTATATTGGAAAAGCCCTTTCCGGCATTATTGAGTCCCTCGTAGGCTTCTCCGCCCGTAAAGGCACCGTCGCCCATGACTGCGATAACATGATGCTCCGTATCGCCTTCAAGCTGCATTGCAGCAGCTATCCCGCAGGCGGCAGAAACAGAAATACTGCTGTGTCCGCTTATAAATGGATCATGCTCCGATTCGCAAGGACGTGCAAAGCCCGAGATACCGTTTTCGAGCCTTATCGTGCTGAAATCATTCAACCGCCCGGTAAGTATCTTATGAGTATAGGACTGATGACCGACATCCCAGACTATCTTGTCCTTCGGTGAGTCAAATACCCTGTGCAGCGAGACCGTCAGCTCGACAGTTCCGAGATTTGAGGAAAGATGTCCGCCGTTTTCGGATACCGTCTTTATGAGCAAAGTGCGTATCTCGCGGCAGAGGATACCGCACTGCTTAACTGTCAGCTTTTTAAGGTCTGAAGGCAGCTTCAGCCGGGACAGCTTTATATCTTCATCTATCATATCAAATAATCCTTAAACACTGCCCATCGGGATAATAAACGCGAGTATCACACCGAGGATGGCACCGCTGAGGACCTGAAGCGGGGTATGACCGAGTATTTCCTTGAGTTCAAGCAGTTCCTCCTGCTCCTCGCTGTTATTGCGTGTCTTATTATTGCTCTGTTCTATATTCTTGATGATCCCTTTCATTATGTTTATCTCATGAGCGTGTTCCCCTGCCTGTCGTCTGACTCCCATGGCATCATACATCACGATGAACGCGAATATGCACATCACGGCAAATGCGGGAGAATTGATACCGCACTGACGCGATACTGCGATCGTACCGGAGCATACAGTTGCGGAATGGCTGCTCGGCATCCCGCCGGGTCCGAAGAGTCTTTCAAGCTTGAACTGTTTTGTCCTTATAAGCTCGATAAGAGCCTTGATGATCTGCGCGGCAGCCCATGATGAAAAGGCGCATACAAGGATATAGTTATAAAATGGCCAGTCAATAATTTGTTTCAAGTCAGATCATTATCCTTTCACGATAATATAGAATGTTTATGCTGCGGTCATTTTTTCCTGCGCAGCAGCATATCAGTCAGTTCAAGAAGAAAATCGGTGTCTTCAAATCCGTCGAGCGCTTTTTTTGCAGCATCCGACAGCTTCCGCGCCTGCTTTACGGAATCATCTATACCATGGAGGGCGGCGTAGGTGCATTTTCCCGATTTTTCATCACTGCCCGCCGTCTTTCCGAGATTATCCTCGGTCGAGATGATATCAAGGATATCGTCTATTATCTGAAAAGCTGTACCGAGATTTTCACCGTATTCCGATGCCCTTGCTGCGCCGTCATAGTCGCCTGCACAGATGCAGCCGATCCTGCACGATGCCGATATGAGCGCGGAAGTTTTCATGGAATACATACTCAGGAGCTTGCTGTCTGAGAACACAGCGCCCTTGATGTTTTCCATATCTATCGTCTGTCCGCCGATCATGCCGAATACGCCCGTGGCGGAAGAGAGCTCTCTGATGATCCTGACTTTCTTTTCGTCGGATATGTTACTGTCATCGGATATTATCTCAAACGCAGTGTTTTCCAGCGCATCGCCCGCAAGCAGTGCAATCGCCTCGCCGAACTGCTTGTGACATGAGGGCTTTCCTCGTCTGAGATCGTCATCATCCATACACGGCAGATCATCATGTATAAGAGAAAAAGTGTGTATCATTTCCACAGCCGAAGCCGCTGCGATACAATCGGACGGGCTGCCGCCGCTTATACGGCAGAATTCCTGTACAAGAACGGGTCTGATCCTCTTGCCGCCTGCCGAAAGAGAATACCACATCGCATCAACGACTTTTTTCTGATATACGGCATTTTCACCGCTGAAAAGCTCTCTGTATTTTTCAAGTGCATCATTTACCGATTCGATATAGCTGTTAAAGCGTTTTTCATTGATCTCATTCATTGTCTTTATCTCCGCTTACCTCGGATATCATCATTTTTGCCTTGTCAAGCTCCCTGCGGCATTCAGAAAGTCCGTCCATGCCTTCCTTATACAGTCTGACAGCTTCATCGAGCGGAACATCCTTTTCCGCAAGGCGGGAGATGATCTTTTCCACATTTGCTATCGTAGCTTCATATGTCATATATTATTCCTCCGTAACAACGGCAGAGCATTCGCCATCGCTGAATCTTATCCTTATGCGGTCATCCTTTTTAAGCTCCCCCGATGATGACACCACCTTGTTATCCCTGAATACGACCGAATAGCCCCTTGCCATTATTTTCAGCGGGCTTGCTCCGTCAAGCTGTGCAGCATCCGAAGCGATCCGCTTTTCATTTGCATCCACAAGAGCGTTTATCAGTTCCTTCAGCCGCTTTTCATATATATCGGTCATATCGGCAAGGACAGAAAATCCGTTTGCGGGAGAACACAGTTTCAGACTCGTATCCATACCGTCGAGCTGCTGCTCCTTATCGAGGATATATCTTTCCATCGTCCGCATCAGCTCTGTAGTGACAGCAGAAAGATTGCTCCTGACATCCGAAAGCAGCGGTACTGCAAGTTCAGCCGCCGCAGAAGGCGTCGGCGCACGAAGATCGGCTGTAAGATCGGCGATAGTGGTATCTGTCTCATGCCCGACAGCAGATATCACCGGAGTAACACAGTCAAATATCGCAAAAGCGACCTTTTCGGAATTGAATGCCATAAGATCCTCCGGGGAGCCTCCGCCTCTTCCGCATATTATAACATCACAGCCGCTTTTATCCGCTTTTCCGAGTGCGTCGCATATCGAACCGGGAGCGTTGTCCCCCTGTACGAGACAAGGAAAAACGACTGCCTCAACAGCCGGACAGCGTCTTTCGATTATACGCAGTATATCCTGAAGAGCCGCAGCCTCACGCGATGTCACTATACCGATCTTTTTCGGAAAAAACGGCAGCGGCTTCTTGTATTTTTCACTGAACAGACCTTCCTCGGAGAGCTTCTTTTTGAGCTGCTCTATCGCGGCATAAACAGCACCCGCTCCGTCCGGGATAATATCGGAAACATAGAGCTGATACAATCCGTCACGCTCAAAGACTTCGACGTTTGCCGATACTATCACGCTCATCCCGTTTTCCGGCATGAACCTCAGCGACTGCGCATATCTGCTGAACATAACAGCCTTTACGGAGCTTGTGTTATCTTTCAGTGTAAAATAAAAATGACCTGATCTTGTATGATTTACAAAACCGGATATCTCTCCGCGGACATATATGTTCCTGAATGTATCGTTCCCGCGGAAAAGCGATGATATATAGGTATTGAGCTGTGAAACGGTAACTGTAATGCTCATCTGGATCTCCTCATCATTCCGGGATCGGCACAGCCCGATCTTATGGCTGCAAAGATCGCTGTACCCGCGGCATTGTCGCAGGAATAGTCCGGCTGTGCGAAATACGCCTCGCGTCCCTTTGACAGGAACGTGGCTATATATCTGTTTGACATCACACCGCCTGCATAAATGATCGGCAGACTGCCGTTTGCCGATTCCGAATATTCCGTCATCGCCCCGACAGTGACAGCGACCGCATATTCGCAGGCACGGGCGATATCCTCGGGCGGACAGCCCTTTGAATGCATATTTTCAAGCTTATTCTGAAATCCCGACATACAGCAGTTCCCGTTTTTAAGAACGGGGCGCAGACCGAATTGTCTGACATCGCTCTTGCAGCCGGAAGCGAGCTTTTCAAGTTCCTTCCCGCACGGAAAACCGAGACCGAGCATCACTCCCGTGCGGTCGATGAGCTGTCCTCCCTTCAGATCGAGAGAGGATGCCGTCATAGTGATATCAAGTATACTATCGCTGTCCGGTGTGCAGAGCAGGCAGTCCGTTGTTCCGCCGCTGATATGGAAAGCCGCGAATTTTCCAAGCAGAAGCTCAAGCTTGTCTGCCGAATAGAGTGCAGCAAGTATATGCCCTATCTGATGCGATGTGCGGTATACCGGGATATGCATAACAGCGGAAAAGCTTTCGGCAAGACCGTTTCCACACATGAAGCATGGCATATATGACCCCTTGGCATTGCGCGGTCTGTCGGAAACGCCTATCCCGTCTATGTCTTTCAGATCGCATTTCTCCGAAAGCTCATGTATGATCTGCGGAAGCTGCATCGTATGGTGGAACACAGCGTCGCTCTGGCGCAGACCGAGCTCCCCTTTTTTCACGGGGAGCAGCTTCTTTTCCATGACAATGCTGTTGTCCGAGGTATCATACAATGCAACGGAAGTAGTGTAGTTGCTCGTATCTATACCGAGAAAACGCGGCATTATTCGGCAGCCTCCGCATCCTTTTCGGCGAGATCGCGGGAATAAGCTCCGAGCACTCCGTTGACGAACTGCACTTCATTGTCAAGTGCAAATTTCTTCGCAAGATTCACCGCTTCGCTTATCGCAACATTGGTCGGCACCTTTTCGCAGAAATTTATCTCGTATATCGCAAGTCTGAGAACAGCCAGACTTACCTTCGATATCCTGGATATCTGTCTTTTTTCGCTGTAAGAGGCTATTATACCGTCTATGGCATCGAGATTCTCGTACACACCCCTGAGATTGCCGACAGCGTCATCGTTGAATTCATATTCATCGGCATCACGCGCTGTTTCAAGTATTTCCTCGTATGTATCGTTCATACGGAAGATCCTCTCGAAGATCAGCAGAAAAGATGCCTCTCTCATTTCACTTCTTCTCAATTCGTACTATCCTTTCATATACATCGAGAATAATGTCATCGCCTGCCTCATCCGGCAGAGGATATCCTCTCGACCTTGACATTCACGCGGTTCAGAGCTATCCCTGTCATCGACATCATATCTTCCCTGACCTTTTTCTGCACATTTTCGCATACACTGATCGCATTGCAGTCTGGCAGGACATTTATCTTTACCGTGATCTCGGGGAAATCGGAATCAAGCTTCAGAGCGATAGCTTTTCTGAGCTTGTCCTTTTTTCCGAGACAAAGGCCGGCAACACCGTCAACGGAATTGACCGCGAGCTTTACAACAGATGCGATAACATCCTCAGAAACTTTAAGACTGTTTACAGACGTTTCCTTTATAATCTCCATAAAGATCATTCCTTTCGGATCGTCGGAAATGCATTCCGATCGTAGCTGAATACATACACATATATTATAACAAATATTTTCCGATAAAACAACTACTTTGAGCCAAAAAATCTTGTTTTTTCATAAATTTTTAGTGTTATACAAAATGATAAAATGTATATTTTGTCAGATATACAGAATTTTATTCTGTATATAGGCGATTTTTATGCATATATTACAGCAAGCCGCAAATATCGGGAATATGTTAAGACAGGGGCAATGCATTTTCAGACGGCAGAAAAATACACGATGCTCCCCTTCCGGGAAATATCGTGTCATTTCAGCAGTTCATTGTCAGCCGGCATATTATTTCATTTGAGATCAGAAAACCTTTATCAGTCAGTGAGACAATGCCGTCCTTTATCTCCAGATAGCCCGCTTTTGCAATAGTTTCTGCCTTTTTCATAAGCTCATCGTCAAGCTGCGCCGCACGTATGCCGCTTTTCAGGCGAAGAGCGAGCATTATACGTTCATTATCATCACAGGGAGCTTCATCGTATATTATCTCGTTCTGCTCACTGCTGTTAATAAAGCTGTCGATATCGTTGTCAACATAAAAGCGCTTCCCGTTATAGCAGGAATGCGCCGCAGTGCCTATGCCGATATACGGTTCACAGCGCCAGTATCTGAGATTATGTCTGCATTCATATCCCTCTGAGGCAAAATTAGATATCTCATAATGTGAAAAGCCTGCTTTTTCAAGCTTTTCACAGGTGAGCATATACATATCAGCAAGAGTATCCGCATCCGCCGAAGCTGAAAGCAGTGCTTTATCCGAAGCAAGCGGCGTATCCTCGGCAACTGTGAGCATATAAGCCGAGATATGGGTCAGAGGAAGACTGACTATGCGGTCAAGAGTTTCTCTGAGCGACGATATAGTCTGATACGGCATCCCGAGCATTATATCGGCTGAAATATTCTCAAATCCCGCCGAATACGCGCTTTTTATCGTATTTACCGCTTCATCAGAATTATGAAGTCTTCCCGACGCCTTCAGCTCCCTGTCGCTCAGAGACTGTATCCCGACAGACAGGCGGTTTATGCCTGCATCAAGATATCCCTTGAACTTATCCTTCCCCGCAGAGGAAGGATTGCATTCCGTACTCACTTCACAGTTTTCGGCAAGATCTATTTCAGAAAGGATATCGTACACCATCCCCGCAGAAAGCAGAGAAGGCGTGCCGCCGCCGAAATATACACTGTCTGCGCAGCACGCTGGATAGCGGCGAAGATTTTTTTTCACCGCTCCGACATAACTATTCAGCCGTTCCTCATCATATTTTACCGAAAAAAAATCACAATAGTTGCATTTGTGCAGACAGAACGGTATATGGATATAGAATCCGACAGGCATATCAGACTCCGACAGCCTTATGGAATATTTTCTTTCCTTTTCTTATGACAGCCTCGTTTTTGAGGGATATCTTGGCATTGGGATCGGTCTGCTTTTCGTCATTCACCGTGATGCCTCCCTGCTGAACAAGGCGCCTGCCTTCCGATTTTGAGGGTGCGAGCTTTGTTCTCACGAGCAGATCGAGTATGCCTATGCTGCCGTCTTCAAGCTCGGAAAGGGGTATCTCGGTACAGGGCATATCTGCGGAATTTCCTGAGCCGCCGAATATGGCCTTTGCCGCATCAAGGCACTTATCTGCCTCTTCCTTGCCGTGAACGAGCTCGGTAAGGCTGTGGGCAAGTCTTTCCTTGGCAGAGTTAAGCTCGGCACCTGTAAGTGTGCGCTCCATTTCCTCGATCTCCTCGATCGGGATGAACGTGAGCATCTTCATGCACTTGATGACATCCGCATCATCAACATTTCTCCAATACTGGAAGAAATCATAGGGAGTAGTCTTTTCGGGATCAAGCCATACAGCGCCGCTTGCTGTCTTGCCCATCTTCTTTCCCTCGGAATTGAGCAGAAGTGTAATAGTCATTGCATGAGCGTCTTTTCCGAGCTTCTTGCGGATAAGCTCGGTGCCGCCCAGCATATTTGACCACTGGTCATCTCCGCCGAACTGCATATTGCAGCCGTAATCCTTGTAGAGCATATAGAAATCGTATGACTGGAGCAGCATATAGCTCATCTCAAAGAAAGTAAGCCCGCCCTCGCGTGCCATTCTGTTCTCATAGGCTCTTGCGCGGAGCATCGTTGCAACATTGAAATGAACACCGACTTCTCTCATGAATCCCATAAAATTCAGATCACGGAGCCAGTCCGCATTATTAACCATACGTGCCTTGCCCTCGCCGAATTCGATAAAACGGCTCATTTGCTTTCTGAAACATTCGCAGTTATGGTCTATCATATCGTTCGTCATCATTGAACGCATATCCGTTCTGCCGGAGGGGTCGCCGATCATGCCTGTTCCGCCGCCGACAAGCGCTATCGGCTTATTGCCAGCCGACTGCAGACGCTTCATAAGGCAGAGTGCCATGAAATGTCCGACATGAAGACTGTCGGCTGTCGGATCGAAGCCTATGTAGAAGGTCGCCTGACCGTTGTTGATGAGCTTGCTGATCTCCGCTTCGTTGGTCGTCTGAGCGATAAGTCCGCGGCGTTTGAGTTCCTCGTAAAGTTCCATTTTCAAAAATCCTTTCAGGTATAAATATTATTAGCGCATAAAAATGCAGGAAAAGAACGTCAGTGCTGATGTTCGACCTTCCATTCGCCGAAATTTATGATATAGACCATATCCTTTGAAGTTATGTAATAGAGATGGCTGCTCTCGCTGCTGCCGCCTATCTCGATTATATCTGCTTTTGGCAGCTCGGCAGTAAGGCGCTTGTAGAACATCCTCTCGCGCTTGTCGGAGGCTATGTTGTTCTTATCGGCATATCCGGTAAAGAGCTTCATGAAATCCTCGACCGGCGGATTGACGAGCCGCAGCTCCTGCGGGATGATATACTCATTTATGATCTTGTCTCTCAGGAGTTTTTCACGTTCTCCCTCGGGAACACCGCGGAATATATCCCGTCCTCTGCCCTCGCACATCGACGCATCCGCAAGCATTGACCTTACAAAGCACTCCTCGGGATGAGATGTGATATAATCCTTTGAAAACCGTATATCGGTAACAAAAATACCGCTCGGATATGTTCTGAACCAGTCATGCGTGTGTGCCTCGATACCCGCAGTATTCACGTTCAGTGCGATCTCGACAAATTTATCGGGAGTATTGTAAAGCTCCCTGATAACGTCAAGAGCAGTGGTCTTTTCCGCTGTTGCGGCTGCCATATATTTATCAGTCCTTCCTGTTTTAAATAGGGCATCTCATATTATACCCCATTTTTGCAAACCTGTCAAGTGCCGCATCATACTTATGTCAAAAGACTTCTCTATCACCATTATCCGGCATCATTCCTTCAGTATATGCTTGAATTTGCCGCTGACCTTATCTGCCTGCGGTCGATGTTCGGAAAGAACGATATCCGTATCATTTATCCCCTTTTCCAAGAAAAAGCTCAACAGATCATGCCTTGCTTTTTCAAAGGCTTTTTCGCGTTCATCGGATATTATTCTCAGCTCGAGAGCATGAGCATCCTTGTATACGAGCTGGAAGCGGCGTATCTCCCTGACCTCCTCCAGTATCTTATACAGCGACATCGGTGCGATCCTGACGCCATTATCGAAGGAAAGGATATCATCTGTCCTTCCCTCTATTTCCAGCCAGTACGAGCTTTTCCCGCAGCGGCAGCGTTCATCGTGAACTGTTATGCGGTCGGTAAGCTCGTAGCGTATGAAGGGCTGGATATAGTTTGCAAGATTCGTTATCAGCACTTTGTCGGACTGCACTCCGAAGCCTACGGGTCTGCCCTCACTGTCAACGGGCTCAACTATCACCCAGTCCGAGTTTATATGAAGATGCCCTTCGGAGCATTCACAGGCTATCTCGCCGCTCTCGGTGCAGGAATAGTGTGTCTGCACATAGCAGCCGAATTTCCCGGCAAGCTTTTGCTTTATATCATCGGTGAGAAGCTCTCCGCCTGTAATTATCACATCAGGATGGATATCCAGCCCTTTTGCATCCGCAAGGAGTGCAAGATTCGACGGATATCCGCTCAGCATAGCAGGACGGAAATCATTGAGAGCTTTTACAATCTCACTTTCCGGCAGATTCACATCGACTGTTATCTTACTCTTTTTGTGCGGCATTTTAAGCGAAAGATAGCGTGACATCCCGCAGGCAAGATAAAAGCCGTGATCGGCAAAAACACCTGCTGTTCTCTTTCCGTTTTTCATGAAAGCTTTGAAGTCCTGCTTCCTTGCGAAAGTCCTGAATGCGGCTACAGCAGACGAAACATCGATGCAGTGCTTATCATAGAGCACCACAGCAGGATTTCCTGTCGAGCCGGAGGTCTTGAATATCAGATATCTCCCGTCTATCATCCTGCCCACATTGTCGGGAACCGCTGTAAATTCATCTATGCGCCTCATCGTGATGTTCCTGTCGGTCAGGACATTGTCAAACTCCGACATCAGACCGGGCTTGTCGGTAACAGGAAGATCGGCAAGTGTGAAGCGCTCTCCGATATCTTTATAAAGATGCCTGTAATACGGACTGTTCGCTCTTGCATAACTGACAAGCATATTCAGTCGCATCTGCTGAAGAACAGCTGTCTTTTCGCGGGACAGTTTCGCAGCCTTGTATGTTTCCAGCATGGTAAACGCAAGACTCATGACGGCATATACCTCCAATTACATAGAATAAACGATTTGTCCGTTTCTTTCGTCATACGATCAACGGCTCCGGCATATAATCCTATAGCCTATAGAAAAAACGATACGAGGAGCAATGCTTATGAAAAGATCAGGAAATACCGCTGTTATCACCGTACTGGCAATGTTTTTCGGGATAGGCGTGATATGCTATGCCGCAAGCCGTATCGACAGGACAGGGAATGCGGTCTATGTTTCGACTGTCCTCGACACAAGCACCATGATCGTGCTCGATGCGGGTCACGGCGGGATAGACGGAGGGTGTTCGACTGCCGACGGTATACCGGAAAAAGGGATAAATCTCGATATCATGCTGTCGGTGCGCGATATGTCGGTCATATTCGGTTACAGCACCGTGACCACGCGCGATACGGATATGTCTATCCATGACAGCGATGCAGAAGGCATACGAGCGCAGAAGATATCCGATATGGAGAACCGGCTTGAGATATTCAACAAATTCCCGGATGCAGTCTGCCTGTCGATACATCAGAACACATATACCGACCCGAAATTTAACGGGGCGCAGATGTTCTATTCAAAGACAAATCCCGAAAGCGCACATCTCGCCTCGATAATGCAGGGATTGTTCAAGGATAATCTTCAGCCCTACAATGATCGTGAAACAAAGCTGTGCGGCAATGAGCTTTATCTCTGCCATTTCTGCAAAAACCCCGCTGTTATGGCGGAATGCGGCTTCCTGTCAAATCCGGATGAAGCTGCAAAGCTCACCGATCCCGAATACAGGTGCAAGGTCGCATTCACGCTGTTTGAGGGGCTGAACAGATTCATAACGGAAAGAAAGAGATGATATACTGTCCTCTGCCGCAGATGTATACTTTGCAGCAGAGGACAGTAATAATAAATTAGTCATTTCTTCGCGCTGTCCGCAGCTTCGAGCATCGCGCCGATCTCTTCGGCATCGAACGGTTTTACATAGAGTGTCCTGTTTCCGGTGAATATCACCTTTCCGGGCTTTGCTCCGGACGGCTTTCTGACGAGCTTTACCGGCACATAATCCACAGGGACCTGCGAGGATGCAGCCGCCTTGCTGTGATATGCCGCGAGGCGGGCGGCAAACATTATCGTGCTGTCGGGCGGTGCAGTCTTTTCGGTGAATATTATAACGTGCGAACCGGGTATATCTTTGGTATGCAGCCATATATCGGTCTTTTCGGCTGTCTTCAGCGTGAGTATATCGTTCTGGATATTGTTCCTGCCGACAGCTATCCTGTATCCGTCCGGAGATGTGAAATATACCGGCGGACGTGCTTTGACGGCCTTGTTCTTTCCCTTTCCCGACGAACTGCCGATATATCCCTGTCCGATAAGCTCAGTGCGCAGCTCGTTTATCTCGTCCTCGCCCTGTGCTCTCGAAAGTGCGTCGGATACGCTTTCAACATAGGCAAGCTCTTCCTCACCCGCTGTTATCTGCTCTGTGAGTATACGGACAGCGGTATCGGCTTTTCTGTACATTGAATAGTATCTCTGCATATTCTGTGAGGGAGTGAGCCTTTTGTCAAGCTCGATGCGGATAGTACCGCCGTTTTCATCATAGAAGTTTTCAAGCTCGATGCTCCCCATGCCCTTTTCAAGGCGGTACATATTCGCAGAGAGCAGATCGCCCTTGAGCTTATAGATCTCCTTGTTCTCGGATGTGTCAAGCTCACCGCGCTGAACCGAAAGGCGGCGCGATATCCTGTCTGTCAGATTTTTGAGCAGCTTGTACATATCGCCGGCACGCTGTTTCATACGTGCAAAGCTGTCACGCTCGCTGTAAAACAGATCGAGGGTCTTTCCCGCAGACGGCATATGTCTTACATTCATCAGGCTGCCGTACTGATTTATATCGGTAAAGCAGAAATCTTTCAACATACCCTCGCCGTCCTGAAGCACGACAAAATCATGGCTTTTCTTGTTAATATCATCCCGCGTCCAGCTGATGATATCTATGAGCTTCGATATCGTATCATCATCCGCCGAGAGCAGAGCAGAGCTGCCGTCACCGTCTGCCCTGAATACCCATTCACGGGCAACGAGCGGAGATATCCCCTCAAAGATGCCGATGACTGCCTTTGAAAGAAGCATATCCCCTTCTTCCTTTTTCTTTTCAAAAGCGGATATGATATCCTCACGCGAGCATTCAAGGATATTGAGCCTTTCGGGTCTTGGCGGCATTTCGTATTCTATCCCCGGTAGTATGACCCTTTTTCCGGAAAGATCGGCGCCGACACGTTTTATCGCATCTATGATCCTTCCGTTCTCATCCACAGCGATGATATTTGAATAATGTCCCATTATCTCGCAGGCAAGAGTGACCGTCACATTGTCGCCGAGCTCGTTCACCGTTTCAAAATCGAGGAAAAGTATCCTTTCGAGCCCGTCCTGCCGTACAGCTGCAAGTCTGCCGCTGCCGAGACGCTTTCTCATAAGCATACAGAACATCGGCGGCTTCATCGGATTGTCAACGGTCCTGTCTGTGAGATTCACTCTCGCAGACGATGCCGATGCTGATATATACAGCTTGACAGCGCCTGTTCTTGTGCGCAGACCTATCATCAGTTCATCCTTTGACGGCTGATATATTTTTTCTATCCTGCTGCCTACAAGTTCTGCCAGCTCCTTTCTGATTATATGCAAAAATGCTCCGTCAAGAGCCATGTTATCATTCCTTTCCCGGTCTGTCCTTCCCACGAGGGGTATGCCTCGGGGTCTCGTCCGCAAGAGGATTTGAATCAAGTGCCTTGCGGACGTTTTCATTTGCAAGATGAGTATATATCTCGGTAGTGGCGGTGCTCGCATGACCGAGTATCTCTTTCAGTACAAGAGTATCGACATTGCCGTACTGATACATGAGCGTAGCAGCAGTATGCCTCAGCTTGTGCGTTGAGATCCCCCTGTTTTCGAGGCTGCTTGATCTCAGGCAGTTTTCGACTATCTGTTCGACGCGCCGTCTGCTGATCCTGCGCTTTTTTTTGCTTATAAAAAGAGCATTAGGATCAATATCGGATTCGGGACGGACATCAAGATAATCCTTCAGCACTGCGGTACACGCCTTGTTGATATGGATTATCCTCTCCTTGTTGCCCTTTCCGAGCAGACGCATAGTGCTGTCGCTGAAGCTGATATCATTGATATTGAGCCCGACAAGTTCCGAAAGACGCATCCCGCAGTTAATGAATAGAGTTATTATGCAATAATCGCGTATATAATCATCCGATGAATCGTTGGGTATATTTTCAAGCAGTCTGCGGCTGCTCTCAAGATCGAGATATTTGGGCTTGGTTTTTCGCAGTGACGGGGAATCTATATTCTCCATCGGATTTTTGTCGATATGATAACCCTCTATCTTGTCTCTGTGAAGCGCCTTATAGAAGCTGCGCATCGCTGAGAGCTTGCGGCAGCGCGTCCGTTCGTTGTTGCCGCTGTCCTCGGCAAGATAATTGATATATTCGTATATACCGCCCATAGTAACATTCTTTACTGTTTCAAACGGCAGATCCTTTATATCTATCTCACTTAGCGCTGTGCCGTCGGGGATATCCTGTGTCGTCCATTTCAGAAAGCGGAGATACGTCCGAAGGTCGGAATAATACGCCTCTACCGTCCTTTCCGAGCGCCCTCTGACAGCACGCAGATATGTTATAAACCCCCGCAGATACGGCGGGCATTCCTTCAGATCAATATTCATTCTGTTCACCTTTTCTTTTGCTGTTTTTTATCTTTTGGGATATTTTCCGGACATTAGTATAATAACGAATTTGCGGCAGACACTATATATAGGAGGTGTCCGCATATGCGAAGAAGAATATATATTTTTGCAGCTGTGTTAATGCTTTTATATGCTGCGGCGTCAATGCATCTGATAAAAATAATAAACGACAGCCGGGTCATAACTGCAGCATCACAATCAGGGACCTACACCGTAAAAAAGATAACCAACTACGGATATATCTATGACAGGAACATGAGACCGCTCGTGAACCGCAGCGATATCAGCTATGCACTGATAGATCCGGGCAGCTGCGATCTCACGAAGACTTTCAGTCATATCCTCGACAAGGAACGTTTCCGTTCAGGTATGTCGGGATATATACCGTTCCTGTGCAGAGTAGACAACACCTATCCCGAGGACGAATCAAATCCGGTCATCAAAGTCAAGCAGCGCTATTCCGACGATCAGCCCGCTCTTCACGTCATAGGCTACACATCAGGTGGAAAAGGGGTATGCGGGATAGAAGGAGCATATGATGATCTTCTGCGTACAAGCACATCTGAAGAAAGCATGACATTCAGTGTCAATGCTCTCGGAGATACGCTCGACGGCATAGCCGCAAGGACGGTAAAGACCGAAGAAAACACTGCCGGTGTCGTGACCACGCTCGATACCGATATCCAGAGGATATGCGAAAGAGCAATGTCGGGGATACAGTGCGGCGCTGCTGTCATAATGGACGTTGCAAGCGGAGATATCCTCGCCTCGGTGAGCAGACCCTGCTATGATATAAACTATATAGAAGCATCCCTGAACGACAGCACAGCGCCATTCGTGAACAGAGCATTCTCGGCATACAGCACCGGGTCTGTTTTCAAGCTCGTGATCGCGGCGGCGGCGCTCGAAGGCGGGATATCCGAGGATTACACATATAATTGCAGAGGATATACCGATATCTGCGGAAAGCGTTTCAACTGTCACCTGTGGAGCGGTCACGGGAAGCTCGATATGCGTCAGGCAATGATAGAGAGCTGCAATCCTTATTTCATAAGTCTCGGAAGGAATATCCCGAACGACCGTCTGATAGCTTTTATAAAATGCTGCGGGTTCGGAGAGAGCAGCGATCTCGGCGGCTTGATCAGCTCGGACGGCAATGTACCGGATATATCGGATATTGCAATTCCCGCCGAAAAAGCCAATCTCTGCTTCGGTCAGGGAATGCTCACCGCAACTCCGGTACAGGTATGCAGCTTTATCTGCGCCGCGGCAAACGGCGGAGAAATGCCGCAGCCCTGCCTTGTGACCGGAATAACGTCCGGCATGAACGATATCCCGAAGAGAAAAACGAACAGCAAGACCATCTTTTCCGTCAAAACATCGGAGAAGCTGCGCAGCTTTATGCATGACACGCTCATGAAGGAAAGTTCTCTCGGAATACCGTCGCATACAACAGGCGGAGGCAAGACATCGACTGCTCAGACAGGCACTTTTCACGAAAACGGCAGCGAGAAGCTGGACTGCTGGTTTGCGGGTTTCTTTCCGTTTGAAAGACCTCGCTATGCCGTTGTCATAATCGCGGAGGACGGCGTTTCGGGGAATGTAAGCTGTGCTCCGATATTCAGGGAGATAGCCGACAATGTCACTCTTCTCGGAAGATGATGCGACAGTGCCGTATAGTGTATATCAGTCTTCCCACTTGATGATTATTTCATCGCCCGCATTCAGACGATCCATAAACCCGGCCTCCTTGCCGTTGAGGGTGAGTATCATTCTCTTTCCCGCAGGCGGATTTTTGGTGTCAAGATTAGCAAGAGCAGTAAGTTCAAGAAATTCATGAGGAGTTTTCTGCTCGGGGAGAGTTATCATCCTGCCGTTGAGCGTTACGGTTATCTGCGCTCCCGGAGCATCCTCCTGTGAAGGTGTTTCCCCGTTCACAGGGGGAGCTGCCGTCTCGGCTGTCTTCACAGGCTCACTGACGGGCTGCTCCTTTTCGGACGCTGATGCTTTTTCCGCGATCTGACGCGCTATATTATGAGTATTCTCAGGAAGCGGTCTGTCAGCTGAGATTATCTCATCGCCGTTTACAAGATAATAATCCGGGCGCAGCCGCTTGCCGTCCTTCATGAATATCATTCCGGTCGTATCGAACGGGAGAGACATGATAAGATCGGTAAGAGTATCTATCGTAGAAACAGATATATCATCGTAATTCTGTATCTTATAATCGCCGGTAACGTGCTTGCCGTTGACATAGGCTATAGTGCCGAAACGGAACTCCGTACCGTCGACCGTGACTTTGTGCTCGGAAACATCGCCCGCGATATCGGATATCCTGCATTCGGCATTGATACCGTCAACAGCCTCCTTGAATGTGAGCTTGTCGCCCTGACGGACAGGCGCATCGAGTGCAACAGCCACGCCGTTGAGAGTGATCTCGGCAGGTTCGGCAAGCGTACCGCTCATTATCTTGCGTTCGCCGTTGAGCATATATGTAAGGCTGCGCCCCGAGTGACCGAGTATACGGTTCGGGCGGTATCCTGCTATGCGAAGGATATCTATGACTGTTATCTTGTTGGTGTCGAATACACGTATCTTTTCGCCGTTGAGGGTCACCATGGAAAAATCATATCCCTCACTGAGCGTTGTAGTAACTCCGATACCTATCGGCGTTACATATTCGGGGCCGCCTACGGATATATTATCCGTATTGACGTTTCTCATGAATTTATTGCTGCCGACAGCGACTCTGTTTTCCGGCATACCGAGCTTCTTTGCCACATATTTAGAAAGATCGGGCAGCTTGCTGCCGCCTCCGACAAGAAATACCGCCGCAGGCGCATCGCCGTTTGCATTGAGTATCGCTTCGGATATCGTATCGGCAAGCATATCCACTGCGGGAAAAATGCTCTCATAGAATTCCGTCTCGGATATTTCCTGCTCTATCCCGAGTATATTTGTGAATTTTATCGTATCGGAGTTCCGGGTAAGCTTCATTTCCTCGGCTGTCGAAAAATCAACAAGATATTTTCTGATGATATCCTCTGTTATCTCATCTCCGGCAACAGTCGCCATTGCATATGCAACTATGCTGCCGTCACGGGAGACAGCGATATCCGAGGTGCCTGCACCGATATCAACGAGTGCTATATTTATCAGCCTCACATCCGGCGGGATTATAACATTCATCGCAGCTATAGGCTCGAGTGTAAGACTGCGCACCGACAGACCATTCATATCTGTGACCGAATAAAGGCTCTCGACGACTGCACTCGGCAGAAAAGCGGCGATTATCTCTGCAGATGCCTTTTTGCCCTTATGTCCTGTCAGGCTTTTTATAGGATAATCGTCGAGCAGATATTTCACGACCGTATGACCGACACAGTAGAAAGTCAGTTCACTACCCTCTGCGCCGTCATTGAGCGAAGACTGTGCCTCGGCAACTGCCTCCATCTCGATCGAGCGCACTACGTCGCTGCTTATATGACCCTTATCCTCTATATCTGCTTCATGCTGTACACGCGCTGTCCTGAGAGCACGTCCCGCTGCCGCCACGGATACATTTTCGAGCTTTATCTTATTGCGTTCCTCAAGCTCCGATCTCACTCTTCCGACAACACGAGCCACCTCGGCGATATCCTCGATCTGTCCGTCGGTCATGGCACGGCTCTTATGCGGGACAGTAACTGTATCATCAACGAAGAAAACATCATCATCGGTATGTCCGAGAACACCGATAACTGTTCTTGTACCTATATCAAGAGCGAAAATATCGTTGTCAGTCTGCTTTCTGAAGTCCTTATCGGCTGTATTTGAGCTGTCCGAACGTTTTCCGGCAACATTCATAATAATCCCCCGTTTTCAAGTCCGTATACTTCATAAAAAAGGCATTTATGTACAAAGCATCGGATTTTAGCAAGCAGGTACGCTCCATCACAGAATGACATACGACCTGCGGTTATTATTATACACCATTTTTCATCAGCTTTCAAGACCTTTTTTCAAAGAAGTTCGGTCATACTGCAAAAGCTCTCCCCTCAGTCTGCTTCTGATACATCCTTATCAGCTCCGCAACGCACTCGCTCTCGGTATTGATCTTACTCCAGAAGCCATAAGCATGAATGAAAGCCTTGTCGTCAGCCTGATGAGCCTTGCGGGGTTCGGGGAGAATGTGGTTTTAACATAAGGTTGACTTTTTCATGGATTTGAAGTATAATCATAATGAAGATAATCCGGAATAAGATCGGATGGTGATAGGCTTTGATGAAGCAATTCAAGGAAGACGATATAATCGTAAAACAGGGCGATATATCGGATGAGATGTACAAGATAGTATATGGGAAGGCTGCGGTGTTCATCAATCACGGTGAAAAGAACGAGCATCTCATAGGCATACTTGCTGAACAGAAATGCTTCAATGCTTCGGAGCATTTGGTCCTGTTGCGGGTCTGGGCGAGCCGTACACTGTTATTGCCGTTACAGATATGCTTCTTATGAGCATCGGGTCTGACAATATCGAGGAATTCATAAAGAAAAATCCCCGTGATGCGATACTCATAATGAAAAACATGACAAATATGATCGACATCATGGGAACAAATATAAAGCTTCTCACGGATGAACTCAGACACACTGATAATATCGGCAAAAGCAAGATAGACAGTATCGAAGCGAGCCTTCGGAAATACACTCTTTACAGCAGAACCAATAATCCCGGGTTCCTTGACAGAATATGATCGGAAACCACAGAAGATCGGGATATGGATGACCGATACAATTCGTAAATTCGCCGCTTTGCGCCTATGCATAATTGTTGGCAAAACATCCGAGCTCCCTGTCCGCTTTATGAAACATATCAAAACTCAATTCAGGATACAGATCCATACCGATCACAACTGCAAAGAAAGGTTCTAAAGTCGGATATGTTAACTTTATGTTTCTCATTCGGATTATTGTCCTTGTATTGCTTGACAAGTTATCGGAACTGCTGTATAATTAAGGAAACACAGTTCAGAGCCGGATTTTGCCGGGAAATTCGCTGCTGACATATGTCGTATATACCGGCTTAAAGCAGAGTATCTTCGTAGTTTATTCAATTACATGATAAGGTTCTGATATGTGCTTTGCATAAGCGGTCATATACGGATCAAAAACATTCTGATCACGAAAGGGGAAAAAACCAATGAACAGCAACACAAGACCCGAAAACATGGAAAGAATCACCACCCCCGCCCTCGCCGAGAAATTTATAGGTGAACAGGTCGAAGCACTCAAAGCGCAGATAGGCTCGGAAAAAGTACTGCTCGCGCTTTCGGGAGGCGTTGACAGCTCGGTCGTTGCAGCTCTTCTGATAAAGGCAGTTGGACAGCAGCTCGTATGTGTCCATGTAAATCATGGACTTCTGCGCAAGGGAGAGCCGGAACAGGTAGTAGCTGTCTTCCGCGATCAGATGAAAGCAAACCTTGTATACGTTGATGCGATCGACCGTTTCCTTGACAAGCTCGCCGGAGTTGCCGAGCCGGAGCGCAAGAGAAAGATAATCGGTGCAGAATTCATCAGGGTGTTTGAAGAAGAAGCCCGCAAGCAGGACGGGATAAAGTTCCTTGCACAGGGTACTATATATCCCGATATACTTGAAAGCGACGGCGTAAAAGCTCATCACAATGTCGGCGGTCTTCCCGAGGACCTGAAATTTGAGCTTGTAGAGCCAATAAAGCTGCTTTTCAAGGACGAGGTAAGAGTTGTCGGAAAAGCTCTCGGTCTTCCCGACAACATGGTATACCGTCAGCCGTTCCCCGGTCCCGGACTCGGTGTGCGCTGCCTCGGAGCGATCACACGCGACCGTCTGGAGGCAGTACGCGAAAGCGACGCGATACTGCGCGAAGAATTTGCAAAGAACGGTCTTGAAGGCAAGGTATGGCAGTATTTCACCGCTGTGCCCGATTTCAAGTCAGTCGGGATAAAGGACGGAAAGCGCACATTCGCTTATCCCGTCATAATCCGCGC